>NZ_LT900024.1:2400000-2700000 GCF_900182925.1 Psychrobacter sp. LV10R520-6
ATGCGTATGGTCGATACCAATGTTAAAGGCGTGATGGCGTTAACACATGCCGTCTTGCCAGCAATGGTCGCGCGCGATAGCGGTTATATTATCAATGTCGGCTCTATCGCTGGCAGTTGGCCGTATTATGGTGGCAATGTGTATGGCGGCACCAAGGCGTTTGTTAAGCAATTCAGCTTAAACTTACGAGCAGATTTGATTGGTACACAGGTACGCGTGACCAATCTAGAACCCGGTAATGTCGCTGGTACTGAGTTCTCAAACGTCCGCTATCACGGTGATAATGACAAAGCTGCTAAGGTTTATGATGGCTTTAAAAGTATGACTGGTGACGACATTGGCGATATTTTATTATGGCTGATTGAATCTCCAGCTCATATCAACGTCAATCGTTTAGAAGTGATGCCCGTGGCACAGACCTATAACGGACTGACGATTGCTAAGCAGGATAGCTAAATTGTCATAGCTAAACTCAACAGCATTCTATTAGCGCAGTTCATAACAACGAAGCAATACGGTACTTTCTACCTTCTGTAGCTTTGCTGTATTGCCCACCTCTTCGTTGCTTACCTTATTATCGCTCACACTTTGCTCATCTACTAAACGTAAATCATTAAAATCTAAAATTAATACTTCATTACGGGTGCGCTCGCTAGTGCGTTTATTATGGCGTATCGCAAACCCTAGTACTTGCCTACCTTTCACCCGAATCTGGTTAACAATAACTTCTTGAGAGCCTGTTAGCGCTAATTTATTAGCACTCTGGTTACTTGTCCGCGCGCTCATCACTGCAGTAGCCGGATTAAGCGTAGTCGTCAGCAACTTTTCACGGCGTGCGTTCTTAGATATATTGCCGGCCACGAATAATATCTGGTCTAACGGTAAATACTGCGCATGGCGCATCAGCTCATGGCGAAACAATGCCGGTATATCCATATTAAAACTGTCTTCACTTTGCTGATAAAAGGCGGCAAAACTGCGCTGAATATAGCGCCCGAATACCGTAAAGTTAATCCAATCTTGATAAACATCGTTTGCCAAAATCTGCTTAGTAAACGCTTGTGGATCTGGTGTAATCCTACCCTTTAGCATTGCTATTAATAACGCCTGTGGATCGTTAACTACCTGCTGCTCCCAAACTTGCGGATAGAGGCTACTATCAAGTTCTGGTAGCGTTGGTTTACTCATGACGCGTTACCCTTTTTTATGTTGATAATCGAATACATAATCATCGTGGTTATCCTTTGCCATATGCTACTATTTACTTGATATTTTATACGTCCTTTTTGCTCTATAGTATGTTTATAATTGCTAACAACAAGCTTTATTTACTATCAGATTACTAGGGTAGTTTTTATACTATGGTCAACTTGGCTGTTTTTATTACAGTAGGGTTTACTATAACAAGCTCTCATTATTTGTATAAGGATATTTTATGGCGAACACGGCACTTACCTTGACGTTAGAGTGGTTTTTAAATCCTGATCATCTGCCTTTTATAGCCGGAATCCACACTGGCGCTTATAATAAGGCGGGTCTTGATATTGAGATGATCCAGCCAACTGAACATTATGATGGCTTTGCGGAGTTACAAGCAGGTAATATTGATTTGCATGTCAATGAGCCAATCCATTTATTCGAGCATTATTTTGATGATTTAAAAGCACTGGGCTGTTTTTTTGTGACCGATGGCGGGGTTTTAATGAAGCAAAGCAGTATGGACAAGCTGCATCAAAATCAGCCAATACGTATTACCACGCCAGCGGCCAACCCCATTACCAACAAAATTGGCTTTGAGATTTTGAGCCGCTATGCCAAGCAAAATGGCTTTACTTTAGAGTGCGACAATGTGAGCTTTGTAGAGACTGATTTCCAGCATTTACATAACCTGCAACAAGGCGATGGGCAAGGCAAAGAACATAAAGAGTTTGATGGGGCGTGGTTATGTTTTTATAACTTTGAAGGCATTGAGGCCAATCATGCGGGTCTTGACTATACTTTTATCGATCAGCATTTATCACCGTATCCGAACTTCTCCGCACTGGAGCTAATGACCACGCATAGCATCTGGCAAGAGAAATCAGTGGCTTTGCAGGAGTTTGTTAAAGTTACTACTGATATGGGGCAACTGTGTATTAATGATCCGGAGCAGGCGCGTAATATTTATTACGGCTATACCGGTGACACGCCATCGGAATTGATGGATGACATTATCAATGACACGCTAAAACGCTTGATAACGCCTATTAAACCAGATGCTGATCGTTGGTCGGCACTACGTGACATGCTGACCAAGCTAGATATCGCGGCGTTGAGTGACGCGCACTATGCCAAACTGTGGCAGTAGCGGATTTTTGACTCATGATTGATAAAATTGCCGAAAAGTCCAAGCATTGTAAATTACAAACCATCAGTGTCACTGCTTCGGATGGAGCTCTGCTACCGGTCTCTGTGATTGGTAGCGGTCAGCCTGTGCTATTGCTACATGCGTTCGGTATGGATACGCGACAATTTTTGCCATTTATTCTACCCTTGGTGAATCAGTATGCGTTTTATTTACCGCATTTTCGTGGGTTTGGATTAGCGGCTGATTTGACGTTGCCAAGCTTCAATTTTATTGAGCAGTACGCATTAGATACTCAGCAAATAATCCAATATATCACTAAAAAAACAAGTGTTAATGAGATTCCTATCGCTGGGATTTCTATGGGTGCGCTGGTAATGTGGGCTTACTTTCAGCGTTTTAGTACGCACAGTGTCAGTCGCTATCTGAATATTGACCAAGCACCTAGTATTCATAATCAGGCAGACTGGCAAGGTGGGGTGTTTGGGTCACGTCAAGCAGAATTATTTGCTCAATTCGAGAGCTTAATCAATAACGCTGAACCTTATATGTATCTTGATGATTTCCGTCATCTACCTTATAGTTTAAAAGTTGGTTTATTAGAAATGGAGCGCTCGTTCTCATTACTCTCTGTAAATCGTAGACATTCGCAATTATTAGTGAAAGCTTTAAGTTATCGTGCGCCACACAAAATCTCCCTGCATAAGCATGCAACGTGGCAGCATAAACTGCGCTGTCTATCGGCTTACATTCAGCTGCCCTATGATTATCGTAATGTCTTGGAATTAGTAGATATTCCGACTACCTTACTGATTGGTGGTCGCTCGCAATTGTATGACCCAAAATGGCAACAATGTCTGTCTGACATCCTACCGAATGCAACCACACATATATTGCCAAACTCTGGCCATGCGGTACCGCTTGATGCGCCCGTTGGATTTTATCGAGCGTTAAAAGAGTTTTTGCAAAGTTAATGGTGTCATTACGTTTTACCATAGAAAAGGACGTGATTAATACTGTGACGGTACAACACGTCATAGTAATCGACTTAACCTCTCTCTATACTAAAAAATAGGCCAATGTTGGTCAGTAGTGAACGTCACCATACAATATAATAATTTAAAAGGATAAAAACATGCCCTACATTACAGTTGCAACTCAAGCTGATCAACCCGTCGATTTGTATTACGAAGTCCAAGGCACTGGCAAACCTGTGGTCTTGATTCATGGCTGGCCTCTCAGCGGACGTTCATGGGAACCACAAATCGCTCCCCTTGTCGAAGCTGGTTTTCAAGTGATCACTTATGACAGACGCGGTTTCGGTCAATCTTCTAAGCCGTGGGAGGGTTATGACTATGATACTTTGGCGCAAGACTTAAAGGCACTCATGGAAGAACTTGATCTAAAAGATACAGCGATTGTTGGATTCTCGATGGGTGGCGGTGAAGTTGCTCGCTATCTTGGTCAGTATGGATCAGACCGTGTCAGTAAAGCGGTACTCGCTTCTGCAGTTCCGCCTTATTTATTTAAGGCCGATGACAATCCTGATGGTGGTTTGGAAGAGCAAGATGTTCAGCAGTTCCTAGATGGAGTAAGCGGAGATCGCATCGCATTTTTAAATGACTTCACTAAGACCTTTTTTACCCCGAAAGATGGTAAGTTATTAGTTAGTAAACCTCTGCGCCTGTATCACCGTGAGATTGCTACGTTTGCCTCCCCTAAAGCGACTTACGATTGCGTCAAGTCATTTGCTTATACTGATTTCCGTGATGACCTAAAAGCACTCGATGTGCCTACGCTAGTAATCCATGGTGATGCGGATCAGATCGTTCCATTTGAAGTCAGTGGTCAGCGCTCGCATGACATGATTGCAGACAGTCAGCTACATATCATCGAAGGTGGCCCGCACGGTAATAACGTGACTCATGCAAAAGAGTTTAACCAAGTATTGATTGATTTTTTGAACGATTAAATGTCTTTTTAAACGTGTAAAAAAGCGACCTTAACTGGTCGCTTTTTTTGGTAAATATTTTATACGATAGCTTCTAAAATTAGTCAGCTAGCGCTTTAACAAGCTCAAATCTTGGTACTTGCTTGCCGTCTACTGTGACTTTTTCAGCAAACATCGCTAGTGGACGCACCCAAACGCCGTATTCACCGTAAAGACAACGATAGACGACTAACGACTCTTCAGTTTCAGAATGATGTGCCGTGTGCAAAACTTGGTACAGACTGCCTTTGTAATGGCGGTAAATGCCTTGGGGAATGGTTTTTTCTAACATAGTAAAACCTTACTCTTTTATGCTGAGATTTTGATACGTCAACTAACCCACCGTCACTTTCGCATACGCCTTTTTACCGGCTTGAATAACCACCGTTTGCCCAGAGGTTAAGCTAAAGCCGCCATCAACCACTTCGCCATCTACTTTTACCGCACCACGTTTTATCATATCTTTAGCGGCTGAGCTATTTTTGGCAAGTTTTGCTTGGTTTAGTATCTGCGTGATAAACAGCGCGTCTTGACCTTCTAAGTCCAGCGTTACTTCTGGTAAATCTACGGGTAATTCACCATCGGCTAAGACGTTACCGGCTGACTTATGGGCATTGACTGCGGCATCGGCATCGTGAAAGCGTTCAATCAATTCTTCCGCTAAGAGACGTTTGATTTCTTGTGGATTGCGGCCACTTTCCATCTCACTCATTAAGCCTTCAACCTCATCCATTGGCTTAAAGCTTAAAAACTCAAAATAGCGGCGAATTAACGTATCTGGCATAGATAGGATTTTTTGATACATCGTACCCGGCGCATCATAGATGGCGACGTAGTTGTTCAAAGATTTGGACATTTTATTAACGCCGTCTAAGCCTTCTAAAATCGGTACGGTGATACAAACTTGCGGTTCTTGACCATAGCGACCTTGCAAGGTACGTCCCATCAATAAGTTGAAAGTCTGATCGGTACCGCCAAGCTCGACATCCGCTTTAAGCGCAATAGAATCGTAGCCTTGAACCAATGGGTAGAGGAACTCGTGGATTGAGATGGGCGTTTGTGCCGCATAGCGTTTGGAGAAGTCGTCGCGCTCTAACATACGCGAAACCGTTTGCTGGCTAGCAAGCTGAATCATATCTGCCGCTGACATGTCGTTAAACCAATCAGAGTTAAAGACCACACGAGTTTTTTCTTTATCCAAAATCTTAAATACTTGCTCAGCATAAGTTTCAGCATTGGCTTTAATTTGCTCAACGGTCAATGGCGGACGGGTATTATTTTTGCCAGAAGGATCACCGATTTTGGCCGTATAGTCGCCAATTAGGAAATAAATCTCATGGCCTAAATCTTGAAAGTGCTTGAGCTTATTAATCAATACTGTATGACCTAAATGTAGGTCAGGCGCGGTCGGGTCAAAGCCAGCCTTGATACGTAGCGGACGGTTGAGCTTAAGCTTAGCGACTAAATCCTCTTCAGATAGGATTTCTTGGGTACCGCGTTGAATAAGGGCCAGCTGTTCTTCTAGGGTATATGATTGTTCAGTCATGATTTTCTCTTTGTGGTCTATATTGAACGATTTGCGCCTCGAAGAGTTTTAGAACCTCGAAGGCATACAAAAAAATGTTGTAATTTGGCAGATATACTAGCGTTTTTTAAGGTAAATTGCCATGACCAAGCCCGTTAAGATACCACTCACTATAGTCAAATAACCGATATATTGCCGCACAACCAAAAGGAAGTAGAAGAACAGCATATCAACACCATCCAACCGCCATTCCTGACGTTTTTTCTTGACACAGGCTTATGTCTTTTCGATGGGATTCATCTAGCTTACCCAGTATCATGTGTCAGCAGTCTTCTGAGTATGCCCGATGTTTGGTGTAGCGCTTTTGATATTCTTTGACTGTATTTCAGTTTTTCAACAGTAGGTTTCGGTTCTATTATAGGTTTCTTACCAACATAAGCAGCACTTATAGCTGGACACCTGCAATAATTAAGGATATGACTACCATTGCAGTGACGTATTGTCTGACTTTGAAATAGTCATGACGAATAATCTGTGCTTGATGAAGACCGTAATCAATAACCAACAGGCTAACAAACCCAATAATAAGCAGCCAAATAAAACCAAAGGTTGATAGTGTCAAAAACCCTAACCACAAGCCAAGCGCGATGATATTACTAAACACAGGTAGCTTGAACGCCCATGTATCGTCATCAGCCAAGCTAAGATGATTACCCCAATGTGCGCCTGCCATAAATGAGGCAATCACCAACCCATAAATAGATAGAATATGTGCAGTCTTTCCCAAAATTGGGATAGCATCAACACCGACAGTAATCAAAAAAGCGCAGACTACGAATGGAATAGCACCCGCAAAGGTTAAATAAGGGCTTGGCTTTTTCATTTTTTAAACCTATCTTATATTTAGGGTTTTGTTCTTCAAAGTTTTAATTAAGAGTTTGACTGCTATATTTGATTTGATTCTGGTACAAGAAAATCGAGTTCAGTTGTACAAATAGTACTTCAAACGAGATTTACGATGTAACAGTTTTGAAGTAGATTGACTATTATTATTTTGCCACCTTACCCTACTTTACCTTGCCATTTGTTAATAAAGTCACCATTTGGGTCGTATTGCTGGGTTTGTTTTTTGAGATTAAATTGCCTGCACCCTCTAGGATCAGCGCCAACTCCTGCTAAATACTGCCAATTTCCCCAGTTGCTGGCAACATCATAATCGATAAGATGCTGCTCAAAATAGGTCGCGCCATAACGCCAGTCCAGACCCAGCTCATGAATAAAGCAGCTAGCGGTTAATTGTCTGCCGCGGTTCGACATATACCCCGTACTTTTTAGCTGATTAATACAGGCATTGACGATTGGATAGGGCGTTTCTCCATTTTTCCATTGCTCTAACAGCTTTTTATCAAAACGGGTCGATGGCGACTGTGGGGCAATCCCTTGAAAAGTAAAAAGCTTCTGACAATGGGTAACCGCATACCAATAAAAATACTCACGCCAAAGCAGCTCAAACCATATCCAGTAGGTTGACTCATTAGCGATGGTATCGCGCTCATAATGACGCAAACGATTCAATAACGTGTTTACAGACAACGAGCCATTCGCCAGCCAAGCGGAAAACTTTGTGGAATCCGCCCAGTTATCCAGCGTATTACGCGTAGTTTTGTAAGTACTGGGGGAGCTGGAATCAAAATAGGTATCCAAATGGTTCAGACCGCTTGATTCGCCGCCTTTGAACTTATGGGGTGACGGGTATGTTGTGCCAACGCTGGCGTCAGTAACTGCAACGGTTCGTTCGTTAAAATTTTGGCTTGCAAAAAAGTAACCGCTCTTACTTATCATGCTTTCAGGCATTGGCGGGAGCGATTTTGGTTTTTGACAAAGTATAATGTCATTTTCTGCATTTAATAAATCATAATCCGATTCAATTTTTTTACGAAATTGAGTAAAACTTTTGGGCAAACCATCCAGCGGCAGTGAGTCAAATAAGGTGGCCGTTGATTGCATATGCCAGCGTACCTGTGGGTACTTACGTTGCAAAATATCATAAGCTTGGTTTTGGTTGTAATCTGCCGTTTGACTCACACATATATCAGTGACGTATTGTTGCTCGATAAGCTGGCACAGCTGTGCAAAGGTGTCTAATGCCAATGGCAAACGTTCCTGTAAGTGTAGCAATCTATTACCAAGCTGCTCTAGTGACTCATTTAAGTCAGCCAAGGTCTCGGCTAAAAACTGCAGGCGGGCATGACCCATATTGTCGTAATGATAAGCTTGGCTCTTGGTTTTTTTTTCGACAACATCCATCAAAAATGGCGCATAAACGAGCATTAACCGCCTATTATTGCCACCTGCTATTTCAGCAGCTTTCACCAACGTCGCATTATCGTCTACCCGTAAATCATTGTGGAATAAGACCAATGCAACCTTTTTTGCCAACAAGCTATCTGACGGGTTCTCTAATGGCGGATTTGACATATCATAAATTTCCCAATATTTAGATGCATTCAATTAATAACAACGCCCACACTTTAGTATTGTAAAATATCACATACAGTAGAGGACGTCTTTTGAGATTTGTCTAAGGGTCTATCTATACCATTTTTAGGGCACACTGTTGAGTCAAGATCAGGTTACGGCTATTGGATTGATTTATTCTAATTATGAGCATTGACTCTCATTGAGCGGACTGATTAAATGGTTTACACCTAGGAGAATGCCATGACTGAAGAAAATGATCCAAATAAAAGGCGTAAAATTGTCAATAGATTTTTGATTAAACTCACGCAAGAAGAGCCGCAAATGTATTATGCTACGACTTCTGAAGTCGCTCGCAGTATTCATACTATGATCAAAGAGCACACCAACCGCTTATCGGTAGAAGAGCAAGCGCTCGTTAGAGGGATGACTATCGAAGATATTCAGGGCATGCTAGGTTTTAACCTTAAATAAGCGTGCAAAAAACAGAATAACAACACTCTCTACTACATACATCATAAACAAAAAAGACCGCCCTCATGGCAGTCTTTTTTTTGAGCTAAAATTTCAAGCCGAACGTCTAAAACAAATGCTTAAAACAGCTTATTTTAAAACGGCTAACTCTAAAACGGATAGTCACGTGGGGTATGCTGAACCGAAATCCAATGCAAAGTTGTAAACTCTTCAAGTATCCACTCACCATTAAAGCGACCAATACCCGAATTCTTTTCACCGCCGAACGGTGCATTGCTGTCATCATTTACTGAAATATCATTAATATGGGTCATGCCGGCTTTAATACCGCGCGCAAAGCGTAGGCCTTTTGCCATATCTTCGGTAAATACCGCACTAGATAGCCCATACATAGAGTCATTAGCAATCGATAATGCATCTTCTTCATCTTTGGCACGGATAATGCCAACCAACGGGCCAAAGACTTCATTACATGACAAGTCCATCTCGCGCGTCACCTCAGTAAAGATATGCGGCGGGACCACTTGACCTTTAATTTCACCGCTTAAAATCATTTTTGCGCCTTCTTGCTGAGATTTATCAATTTTATCTTTTAGCGATTTGACTTGTTTTTCATTAATGATGGGACCAACTGCTGTGTCCTTTTTATTAGGGTCGCCTACGTTCAAGGTCTTAACGTGAGCAAGGAAACGCTCTACAAAGTCATCGTAAATTTCATCTTCGACAATAATGCGATTGATAGCAATACAAATCTGACCTTGGTGTAGGAATTTACCAAAGGCAGCCGCTTTTACCGCTTGCTCAATATTGGCATCTTTTAATACCACAAATGGACTGTTACCGCCCAATTCTAGCGCCACTTGCTTGATATAATCACCACCATTGGCCAGCTCACCGATATGTTTACCTACCGAAGTCGATCCGGTAAACGATACCAAACTAGGAATATCGTGAGTGACAAGCGCGTCCCCTATCTCACTACCAGCACCAACCACCACATTCAGCAGTCCTTTTGGCAAACCGGCTTCTTCGAATATTTTTGCAAGCAACAAACCACCGGTAATCGGTGTATCACTAGCGGGCTTGAGCACGACTGCGTTACCAAGCGCTAAAGCTGGAGCAATAGAGCGTTGAGTTAGATGAAGCGGAAAGTTCCATGGGCTGATAACTGCAATCACACCCATCGGCTCACGGTAGATGAAGTTTTCTTTACCCGGGGTATTAGAAGGGCGAATTTCGCCGTGCACACGGTTGGGGAAAGTCGCTGACTCAAGAGTAATTGCTCGCGCACTACTAAACTCTACCATGGCTTTAATACGGGTACTGCCCGACTCTTTGACTAGCCAATCGACAATCTCATCTTGGCGTTGATCGAAGATACTGACCACTTTGTATAGCACACCTGCACGCGTCGCTGGGGTTTGCTTGGCCCATTCTTTTTGTGCCTCACTGGCGGCTCGATAGGCCTCATCGAGCTGCCCTTCTGTCGCTTGTTGAATTTCTACAAGCGTATCGCCGTTATAGGGATTGGTATTGGTGTTGACACTATCGTCTTTACCTTTTTGCCACTCACCTGCGATGTATTGCAGATGGAAGTCACTATAGGCGCTGTCATTCTCAAGGTTAGTATTATTGGCTGACATAATTATCCTTATTTTTACTTTGTTGGTATTTAAAATTTATTTGGAAGATATGATTTAACGGTTTGGACTAGAAATATCTAGGCTAATTTTTGGAACAAAGAGTCTCACACAAGAAATGTTCTTAAACTCACTTTTAAGCGGTAAGCGTGTGCAAAAACTGATGAGCTCAAAGCCCAACTTGCTAGACGACTGGTCTAATGCTATCATAGCCACCAATAAAAAAAGAAGACTTAGTCCGTAAATATTGTTGATAAAACGTAACGCATACTGATTAATGTCGTTAAAACACGTCCCCAACATAGCGCTCAAATACAGCGCTCAAATAAAAAATTGACCACCCTATTAATATGAATCTCTAAGGAGAACATCACTTTTATGTCCGATACCATAAGCGCTACACCGGTAACTAGTTCCACAATAGATACTAGAGCCCATCTACTCGCGACTGGCTATCAGCTGATTGCCAAAAAAGGCTTTACCGCTGTGGGTCTTAAGCAAATATTAGACACAGCAGGCGTTCCGAAAGGCTCTTTTTACCATTACTTTGCCTCTAAAGAAGCCTTTGGTGAAGCCATTATCAACCATTACTTCACTCTATATAAGACACGCCTAGATACTATCGACGCACAAGACGTCAGTGCGCAGCAAAAGCTGTATAACTACTTCCAAAACTGGTATGACACCCAGCATAACGGCTGTGATCACGAAAAGTGCCTAGTCGTCAAACTCAGTGCTGAGGTGGCAGATATGTCAGAGCCCATGCGTAAAGTGCTTGATGCAGGCTACAAACAAACAACCCTGTGGCTCGCTGAACAGATCAAAGCGGGCTGGGCAGATAACTCCGTACCGCGTCATGACAATATCTCAGCTGAGAGTATGGCCAAACGTTGGTATTTTGCCTGGCTTGGTGCCAGCTTGATTGCCAAGATTAGCCAGACCAATACTCCGTTAGCAGAAGTATGGCAGATGACCATTATTGAAATGGGTCGTTAGAACTCTGTCTAAAAGCTGTCTTTAATTAAAGCAGTGACGCACTACACTCTGTTAAGTCACTATCTATTAAATCACTATGCTATACTTTTGTAAGTAGTACTAGACGACCGGTCTAATTAATGTACAATGCCCTCAGATGCAAAGAACGCACATCACTTATATTCAATTTTAGAAAGTCTCAACACACCCTTATTAAATTTTAGGAATATTATGAACAACTTTCAATATTACAATCCAGTACGCATCGTTTTCGGTGAAGACCAAATCAAACAGTTATCAGATCTAGTGCCTACTGACGCTCGCGTTCTTATCACTTATGGTGGTGGTTCAGCGCAGCGCACTGGTACTCTAGATGAAGTAAAAGATGCGCTATCAGCGAATGGTAATCGTGAAGTATTTGAGTTTGGTGGCATTGAACCCAATCCAGAATTTGTCACCTTATTAAAAGCTGCTGACATGGTTAACGAACATAACATCGATTTTCTATTGGCGGTCGGTGGCGGTTCAGTCATTGATGGCAGCAAGTTTGTGGCGCTAGTGGCATCACTCACTGAAGAAGACGGTACTGTGTCACGTGAACAAGCTTGGGATGCCCTAACAAGCTACTGTAAGAATATAGACTCTGCCGTTGATTTAGGTGCAGTCTTGACTATTCCAGCAACAGGTTCAGAAATGAACTCAGGCGGCGTTGTTAATTATAGTGAACGTCAAGCGAAACTACCGTTCGGCAGCTCACTCGCCTTCCCTAAATTCTCAATCTTAGATCCTACTAAGACTTTAACCTTGCCCGAGCGTCAAGTAATGAACGGTGTTGCCGATGCCTTTGTCCATGTGATGGAACAATACTTAACCTATCCAGTTAATGCTAAAGTCCAAGACGCATTTGCTGAGAGCTTACTAAAGATTCTTATTGAAGAAGGTTTAGTCGTTAAAAATGATCCAGAAAACATGGAAACGCGTAAAAACATTATGTGGACCGCAACCATGGCACTGAACGGTTTGATTGGTTCTGGTGTACCACAAGATTGGACGACGCATATGATTGGTCATGAATTGACGTCATTGCACGCTATCGATCATGCACGTACGTTAACGATTGTGTTGCCATCAGTGATGCGTGAGCTTAAAGACAGCAAAAAAGACAAGCTGCTTCAATATGCACGTAATGTATGGAACATTACTGATACCGATCAAGACGACGATGCCATCATCGAGACCGCTATTGCTTATACCGAAAACTTCTTCCGTGAGCTTGGCCTACCTGTCAGCCTAGACGATGTTGAACTAGACGCCTCTGCCATTGACCCGATCATCAAACAGCTTGACGCCCATAAAATGGTCAAATTGGGTGAACACGGTACTAACGATTTAGAGGTATCACGTCGTATCCTACAACGTGCGGTCAGCAGCAAAGCGTCTTAATAAAAAAACGTCACAGTAATAAGAAATACATATAGTTATGCTATCTATAGTAGCTACTCAGCACTGAGTAGTTACTACATTAGAAATAAAGCACGTTAAAACAAAGAACCTTAAAATAAATAACTAAAAAGGATTCCTAAAATGAGCTTCGATAACAATTTTAATGAGCAGCAAAATCAACAACAAAATCGTCAAATCAAACTTGCCAGTCGCCCTCATGGTGCGCCAACGAACGACAACTTTGAGCTGGCTGCTGGTGACATTCCAACGCCAAATGACCAGCAAATGCTGCTACGTACTGTGTATTTATCACTTGACCCCTACATGCGCGGACGTATGAGTGATGCAAAGAGCTATACCGATCCATTGCAAGTTGGTGACGTCATGACTGGCGGCGTAGTGGCGCAAGTGGTCGAATCTAACGTTAGTAACTTTGCAGTAGGCGACTTAGTCGTAGCCAATTCTGGCTGGCAGGACTATAGCGTCAGTGATGGCGAAGGCGTGTTAAAGCTTGATAAAGACATGGCACACCCCTCTTACGGTCTTGGTGTCCTTGGTATGCCGGGCTTTACCGGTTATATGGGCTTAACTGATATCGGTAAACCACAAAAAGGTGAGACCTTAGTGGTTGCAGCAGCAACGGGTCCGGTCGGCGCAACCGTCGGACAAGTTGGTAAGCAGTTAGGCGTGCGAGCAGTTGGCGTGGCAGGTGGTGCTGAGAAATGCGCCTTTGCCGTCAATGAATTGGGCTTTGATGCCTGTATTGATCACCATGCCGATGACTTTGCCCAGCAGCTAAAAGACGCTTGCCCAGACGGTATCGACATCTACTATGAAAACGTCGGTGGTAAAGTATTTGATGCCGTATTGCCGCTTCTAAATGCCCATGCTCGTATCCCAGTGTGCGGCTTAGTGTCACAGTATAACGCTACCGAATTGCCTGATGGCAAAGACCGCTTGGGTCTACTTATGGGACACGTGCTAAGTCAACGCCTGACCATCAAAGGCTTCATTATCTTTGAAGAATATGGCGATCATTACCCTGAGTTTTTAAAAACCATGAGCGGCTGGGTCGAATCCGGCAAAATTAAAACTAAAGAATACCAAGCTGACGGCTTAACACAAGCGCCGCAAGCGTTCTTTGACATGCTAGAAGGTAATAACTTCGGCAAAACTGTCGTCAAAGTTGCTGACGTTAAATAACTCTTAGCTTTATTAAATAGCTTTTAGTTTTAATAATTATTAACATTAATAACAAACATTAAAGCTTAAAAAAAGATACGGTTGGTACTCATGTTTATAAATCTAGAAAAACCAGTTTTGTAAATTATGGTTGCTAACAAACAATTTCAATAAGTAATAAATAAGGACAATTATGAATATTTTAATGGTACTGACCTCACACGATCGTCTGGGTGATACTGGTAAAAAAACAGGCTTTTGGCTAGAAGAATTTGCGGCACCTTACTATGCTTTTATTGATGCTGGCGTTAACGTTACTATCGCTTCTCCTGCTGGCGGTCAACCACCACTTGACCCTAGTAGCGACACACCAGATGCGCAAACAAAAGATACCAAACGTTTTAAAGAGGACTCCGATGCTCAAGAGCATCTTGCTAATACTAAGAAACTCGCTGATATGAAAGCTGAAGATTTTGATTCAGTATTTTATCCTGGTGGTCACGGCCCATTATGGGATTTGGCAGTGGATAAGAACTCTATTAATCTGATTGAGACTTTCGTTAAGCAAGACAAGCCTGTTGCTTTTGTTTGTCATTCTCCAGCAGCACTCAAAAACGTCAAAGTCGATGGTGAATACTTAGTTAAAGATAAAAAAGTCACTGGCTTTACCAATTCAGAAGAAGAAGCAGTTGGCCTTGCAGACGTCGTACCTTTCTTATTAGAAGATGCTCTTAAAGCCAATGGCGGCAACTATGAAAAAGGCGCTGATTGGGAGTCGTTTGTGGTAGAAGATGGCTTGTTAATCACAGGGCAAAACCCAGCGTCATCAGAAGAAGCTGCCAAACGCTTACTGACTAAGCTCAAAGGTTAATACTATGGTTCGCTTGCATCATCTTAACCAGTCACGCTCGCTACGCATTTTATGGCTTTTAGAAGAGCTGGGCGAGCCGTACGAAATTATTAGTCATCAGCGAGATGCTAAGACCCATCTAGCACCTGATAGCCTAAAAGCTGTGCATGCCCTTGGGAAGTCACCGGTCATCGAAATGGATGGTCAGATATACTCAGAGTCAGGTGCCATTACTGAGCTATTGATTGAACGCTTTGCGTCAGATCGCCTGCGTCCTGCTCCTGATAGTGCAGACTATGGGTATTATCTGCAGTGGATTGACTTTGCCGAGAGCTCGCTAATGTTGCCATTGATGCTTGAATTGTTTACCAAAAAGGCAGGCATTGATGATAATGAGTTTTTGAATGGTTATATTGATAAAGAAAAGACCAGATTGTTTAAGTATTTAGATGCAGCGGTCGAGGGTAAGTCTTTCATCGTGGGCAACCAACTTAGCGGTGCTGACTTTATGCTGTCATTTGACTTGATCATTCTTGCTCAGCGTCAAAAACTAGAGGCATATCCGCATATTAAACAATACGCGGACAAGCTGGCCGGCCTTGACAGCTATCAGCGTGCGATGCGCCTTGAAGCTGAGCATGACGAGTCAAAATAAGCCCAAACGTGGCTCATCATAAATGCTCAATACAAAATATGATAAAATAGCCCAAGTAAGTCTTGGGCTATTTTTGTTGTTTTATTAGGGCGTGTTGAACATTCACAAATAAGCACTGCTGATAGCTGCTAGTTAATCAAAGCTGTGTTCCAGACAAGAGGCAAATCGACGATAATGCAGATGCCTTAGCTAGGTTTGCTACACACTGCTCATGAATAGCTGGGGGAGCAGTTTTAGCATCAGCCCTGAGGACGGAGTAAGCAAAGCACTGCTTTGCCCGTCCGCAAGACAAGAGCTATGCTCGCAGTTGGACAGGACTCTTTTTTGCCGCTACTTTGTCAAAACTATCCGCTTAGAACGACTAAACTAGATACTTTTGACTTTGAATCGACTAAAAAATAGTCGCTGTCAGTGCTATGGTCGAATGTTCAACACGACTTATTCGTATAAAAAAATACTTATAGTAATTACGGCAACAAACGCTTGGTATTCCAGCTTGCTACATTATTTCCAGCATCGTCACTATCAGTACTCCGCGTATAAACAATGCGGTCATGCATCCGATTGGCACGACCTTGCCAAAATTCAATCTCATTGATCGTAATCTCATATCCACCCCAAAATTCGGGCGTTGGCACTTGAGTATTTTCTGGATAATCGGCTTGTAGCTGGTCAAAAGTCTGTTCCATGACTTCTCGGTTAGCAACTTCGCCACTTTGCGGTTGGCTAACCCAGGCGCCTACTTGGCTATCGTGTGGACGCTTTTGAAAGTACATAGCTGATTTGTCGGCATCTATTTTTGCAATGCTACCGCTAATACGGATTTGACGCTCAAGCTCATGCCAAAAGAACAGCACTTCTGCATTGGGGTTCTCAGCGATATCTTGACCTTTAGCACTTTCATAGTTGGTATAAAACACAACGCCAGTCTCAGTAATCTCACGCATTAATACAATACGCACACTGGGTTTATTATCTGCACCACAAGTAGCAAGACTCATCGCATAAGGCTCTTGTACTTGTTGCTCGGTCGCATCGCTAATCCAACCTTTTAATAGCTCAAACGGTGATGCAGGAATTGACTGCTGGTCAAGAACACCTTTTTCGTACGATAGGCGTTGATCGGTAAAATCCATGCTCATAACTATTCCTTGATTGATTCTTAGCCTAAATTTCTGATGTGTTTGTTTCCTTCTTTGCAAGTATAACAATATTTCTCCGATTTACTCATTTTACAAACAAGATTGAGCTATGCTGAAGAGACCATAGAGACAAATTGTGTCTCTAATTGTAAGTAACAAGGTCGGTTTTTGTGGCTACCGTAGATACCAGCTCTTTTTATGCCGCCATTCGCCGCTTGATGCTGGCAGTCGACGAGCTGTGTGTTTCCAAGTGACTGTCGCCCTGATGGACGAAAGAAAGAAGAGGAGATAGTTTGTTCATCATTACTGGTAGGATAGCTATTAAATGAGTGGGCAGGTCAAAGTGCTTGAGAAGCAGTCTGTTGAGAGACATAGCCTAAATTATTATCATTAAAACTTATAACAGACCCAATTCTTGTTTTCTATCCTACCAAACCGTGCATCGCTATATTTATCTTTTATAAAATTGAAGCGGAAGCGGACGTGTACGCCTTCCTTGTCTATTGTGGCATACCAGTACTCGTCATTAGAACCTGTCATTAATTTAAAGCATTTGTCGTTCATGAATTCGCCTACTGTGTAAATCTCTCCTTGTACGTAACAATCATTACCACTCGTACATATAAGTTTATCGCCCGTATTTATCATGTTTTCCTCTCTCATTTGTTCAGTGAATAGAGATCTAGATAATTCCGTCTCATCGTTAGAGCTTTTCAAGCTTAGATATTTTTTTAAGCTCAATAGAAAAATGCCAATTTTTCAGTACTTATTTTATGTAAAATCCCAAGGTTTTAACGGGTTAAAACCTTATCTCGGATTCTGAATTTTGGATAAAGAAAAAATGTGATATGCAACATTTTACTTTATATTCGAATTAACGAATATAACAGCTTATTAGGTAGTAATGAAGTCGATTTTTGTTTTAATAATTAAAATATAGAATTGAGCAAGTGTCAAAAAATAAGCGACGCCATACACTATTGTTTACTACAAAAATGTAAAGCATTGCTCAAGGGCAAAACTGATGTTCAGAACAATGGCGCCCTATGATGGTGAATGGTTGTTTGTAAATACGCGACTCTCAACTTAATATGGGCTATCGTAGGCTGGCGCTTTTAGCCCAGTCAATCGTAACAATTTGCCAAAAACGCTGGGCTAAAGCCACAGCCTACGCCAAAAATTATGATAGTTGAGAGTGGGGTTTGTAAATGGTTGTTTGTAAAAGGTAGTATGATCAAAGCGTGGCATTGCCACTATACTGACGATTAACCAGTTCTATCTTATGGCTATGGTCTTTATCCAATATAATGTCATTAAAGACTAGATAATCATCAGAGTCAGGTACAATATCTTGTTTAACTTGCTCCCCTATTAGACTGGGGCTCAGTTTGTCACCTCTAAGATAACGGTTAATACGAGCATGACTTGTATTTTTAGGATGATGATCTGCATAGTTGGTGATAATGTAGTTGTTGACTCGCTATCAAGTACTGGCAATACGTATTAGTTGCTGCGTAAGTCCTAATAACTCTATATGCACAACATTTAAGCTGCTAAAAACGCGAAGCCAAATTAATCTCGTCCTTATCATAACCTGAGTGTTATTATGACTATAGAAAATAACGATGCTACCAATACAACTGATACTAATTTAAATGATTTAGAAAAAACATTAAACGATACACTGTTTGAGAGTTTCGATGACGGTTTGTATATTGGCATGATGTCAGGTACTAGCTTGGATGGCATGGATGCGGTGCTCTGTCAGTTCAGTTCTAATGTCAAAACTGACAATAGTAATGATGAAAATGCTTCCGCCCCCATGCAACTATTAACCACTTACAGCCAAGACTTTCCCAAGCGTTTACGTGAAGTGTTATTAGCTTTGTGTCAGCCAAACGGGATAAAAGGCTTAATTTCACAAGACGATGAGCCTGATGATAAATGTGGTGAATTAGATTGGTTCGGTTGGGCAAGTCGCCTGTATGGAGAGTTTGCCAGTGAAGTCGTTAATACTCTATTACAGCAGGCCGATATTGACACAGAATCAGTATTAGCGATTGGCTGTCACGGACAAACGGTTCGTCATCGTCCGCAAATGGGTTTTAGCTTGCAATTGGTCGATGCCAACATCATCGCTGAGCACACGGGTATCAGTGTGATCAGTGATTTTCGCCGCCGTGATATGGCGGTCGGTGGGCAAGGTGCACCTTTGGTACCCGCCTTTCATCAGGCATTATTTTCGGCAACGGATAAGACTCGAGTACTGCTCAACTTGGGCGGCATTGCCAATATCACAGTCTTGCCAACAAACTCTCTGGCACACTCTACGGATGGGCACTCTAGTAGTCAAAACGAGCAACAAACAACTGCACAAATCACCGGTTATGATACCGGTCCTGCCAACTTATTATTAGATGCGTGGGCGGCGCTACATACGGGCAAAGATTATGATGCTGGCGGTGCATGGGCGCAAACAGGACAAATTATTGAGCCGCTGCTCACACAATTATTAACACATCCATTTTTTGCTAAATCTTATCCTAAAAGTACTGGACGTGAAGATTTTAACTTAGCGTGGCTACAAGCCGAGCTACAGACATTTGATCAAACAGCCACCAATACTCGCTATTCATCAGCCGATGTGCAAGCGACACTTACTGAGCTGACTGCAATAAGCGCCAGCGTACAAATCAAACAGTTTATAAAAGATAATGATGGCACTGCAAATAATTTAATAAGCGCAGTATACATCTGCGGTGGCGGCGCGCTTAATGATTATTTAATGACTCGTCTGCAAGCACATCTGCCCTATTGTACTATAGGCACCACAGCAAGCTTAGGACTAGATCCAACATGGGTGGAAGCGGTCGCTTTTGCATGGCTCGCGCGGCAGACGCTAATGGGAGAAACGGGAAATCTACCAGCAGTGACTGGTGCTAGTAAAAATGTAGTATTGGGACAAGTCTGTTTTGCTTAGCTTTTTATTCAGTATTTTTATTTAGTTACTTTTTGCATAGCAATTATAATGATGTGAGAATTAGAAAAATTGGGTCAGTTGATAGAAGCATATAACAGTCGCTTCTTATTTTTATTTTACCTTATCGACCTCATTAGTTACTTTAAGTTTACAGTCGTAAACTAATGTGTTTTATAATGGTTGCTAAAATACCGATATAACGCTATAAACAATATAGCGTGACAGCCTAGTAACTCCATAACAATAACCGTATCACATTAGCAAAATACCATCCTTTTAGGACCGCAACAAATATAGGATATATCGCATGAGCCAACATAGCAGTTCATCTATCTCGCAAGCCCTGAATAGTGCTCCACCGCAGCAACAAAAACTGCGACAAAAGCCACCCCATTATGAGCGCTCTGATGAGACGCGAATAGTGGTCACGGGTATGGGCGCCCTTACGCCACTGGGGCTGGATGTCGGAAGCACATGGACAAGACTACTCAATGGCGAAAGTGGTATCGCGCAGATAACACATTTCGATGCTACTGAATATCGAGCTCAAATAGCAGGCGTGGTTAAGGGCTTCGATGCCAAGCAATATGTGAGCGTTAAAGACGCACGTCGCTACGACGACTTTATACATTATGCGGTAGCAGCAACGACTATGGCGCTGAAAGATGCCGGCTATATCGATGAGATTAGCGCTGCTGATACCCCTGTAAAAGGCGTGGATCAAGAGCGTTTTGGAGTCATTATAGGGTCGGGTATTGGTGGTATTCAAACCATTGAAGACAGCTGTGCAATGCTAAATGATAAAGGCCCTAAAAAAGTCTCACCTTTTATTATCCCCGGCTCTATCGCTAATATGGCAGCCGGTATTGTAGCGATTAAACACACCCTAAAAGGCCCAAATCTTGCCACTTCAACTGCATGCACAACTGCCACCCATGCTATTGGATTAGCCGCACGCTTAATTGCTTATGGCGATGCTGATGTGATGGTTGCTGGTGGTAGCGAAAAAGGCTCAAGCCCTCTTGGTATGTCAGGCTTCGCGGCGATGCACGCGCTCTCCACTCGTAATGACGAACCAACTAAAGCCTCGCGTCCTTTCGATAAAGATCGTGACGGTTTTGTACTGGGTGATGGCTCGGGTGTAATGGTATTAGAGAGCTTGGCTCATGCCAAAGCCCGCGGCGCGACGATACTTGCTGAGCTGGTCGGATTTGGCATGAGTGATGACGCCAGTCATATTACTTCGCCCCCTGAAGATGGTAGTGGTGCAGCACGGGCGATGCAAAATGCGCTTAATGATGCTGGTATCGAGCCATCTGCTGTCGGTTATGTTAACGCGCACGGCACCAGCACGCCTGCGGGAGATGTCGCTGAATCAATAGCGATTGAGACCGTATTTGCTCCTGTCAAAGACAGCATTTTGGTCAGCTCGACCAAATCCATGACCGGTCATCTGCTAGGCGCAGCCGGTGGTATTGAAGCCATCTTTACCGTACTGTCTCTGCAACATCAGCACGTACCTCCGACCATCAATTTAGACAATATTGAAGACCACTGTAATCTCGACTACGTACCTCACCAATCACGTAAAGTTGATAATTTACAGTATGCTATCTCTAATAGTTTTGGCTTCGGTGGCACCAATGGTTCCCTAATATTTGCGCGCTGGCCACAAAATCGTTAACCCCTAGCGTCGCGCGATGCTGTCAATGTAACGTTGGTGTCAGATTTGCTACGTTTGTCCCCTTGCAGCCCCTTATCGTACCTGCGTATGATAAGGGGTAATTTTTGGAACATTTATGGAAGAAACCATGTCAAGTTATTCATTTTCCCATCAATTCTATCAACGCTGGACACGTGCGCCGGAGCCTCTACGCGCAGCGATCATTCAAGAGCTAACTGACATTACCAGCCTACTACAAACGGATACCCCGTTTGAAGAATTCGTTTTTAGCTCTCCTGATTTAGATGCTCATCTCAACGACCTCTATGAAAATCACAATGCCGAACAAGCGGTGGCCAAAGCCATTGCTGAGAAGCAAACGCAACAGCGCGCTGCTGCCGAACAACAACGTTTAGAAGAAGAGCAAAAAAAGAACACGGAAGAGAAAGCAAAAGAAAAGGCTAAAGAAGCCAAGCTATCACAAGAAGCAGAAACTGCGCAAAAACAACAGGATAAAGTAGCGGCGTTAGAAGCCGATAAAATAACTGATACTAATATTAATACTGATACCAATACCGATAAAACGAGTATCGATAACGAAAGCGCTGATGATAAAGCCAACGTCGCTAACGATAGCAGTATTAAAACGATCACCGATAAGCTAAGCCAAAGTCCAGCAATTGATTTATCTTTAAAGGACCTAAAATTAAGCGACACTCATAAAGACTTAATCCATGAATTAGAGATGCACGTTGATGATTACTTAAGTGAACAAATGGCGCAAATGTCTGAGAATTTGAAATCTTGGCTACGTGCTGAGCTCACCCAGCAATTGACCCAACAAGAACAATCGGTTGATATGAATAATAAGAAATAATATCGTGAAAAAATAATATGTCTAAGAAGTAGAGTTGTTGATAAATAGCATCGCTAATAAAAATAGCCATTAGTTGCTATAGTTAATCAAACTTCTAAACAAAAAAGCGCCCAGTAAAGGTTTTACTAGGCGCTTTTTTACGATACTTTTAACACTTTAATAGCTGATTTTACAAAGCTTGAGTACGCTCAGTAAGCCACTCAAGAGCCGCCCCTTTAACACGGCTATTTAGCTCAGCATAGACTTGCTTGTGATAGCTATTCAGCCAGTCTACTTCTACGTCATTTAACAATGATGTTTCGATTAAACGAGTGTCTATTGGGCAATAAGTCACGGTCTCAAAGTTAAGGAAATTACCAAATTCAGTTTCTGTGGGCTGAGCAACGCGCTTATTAACCATCAGGTTTTCGATGCGGATGCCCCATTTGCCTTCACGATATAAGCCCGGCTCATTACTTGAGATCATGCCCTCTTTCATCGCGCGCTCTTTAGGCGTGCTGGCGCTATAGGCAATCACTTGTGGGCCTTCGTGAACGTTTAAAAAGAAACCAACGCCATGACCGGTACCATGACCATAATCCATCTGCGCTTGCCATAATGGTGCACGGCAAATCGCATCAATCAATGGCGAGGCAATACCATTAGGGAAGTTCGCGCGCGCTAGTGCAACATGTGCTTTGAGTACAGTGGTAAAGTCGCTTTTGTGCGCGTCGCTCACGTGCCCAATACCGACTACACGTGTGATATCAGTAGTACCATTTTGATACTGGCCACCTGAATCAATCAATAATAAACCACCTTCGCCCTTGCTAACATCAAGATAGCTGAACTTCTCTGGCGTTGCGCGATAATGTGGCAACGCCCCATTTTCATTAAAGCCTGCAATCGTCGGAAAGCTCGGTGAAACATAATGTGGCTGACGACTGCGCGTCTCAATCAACATACTGTCAACATCTAACTCGCTTAAGCGCTCGCCAGCATTTAGCTTCTGCTCAAATTCGGCAAAGAACTCACATAACGCGGCGCCGTCTTGACGCATAGCTTCACGTACATGATCAATATCAGCATCCGACTTAACTGATTTAAGCAAAGTACTCGGAGCCATTTGCTCAATAAAGCCAACATCATCAGCCATCTTAGATAGTGTGCCGACCGCTACTTTACTTGGATCTAGTAGTAGTAAGTCTTCAGGGGTCAAAGCACCTAATGCGTCCTGTACAGCATCATAGCCAGCAAGAGTAAACCCGCTTTCTTTTAAGCCTTGCTCAATATTGCTACTGATTTTATTATTATCGACAAACAAAATTGCCTTGCCTTCATTCCCCGACTTACCATTACCCAATTTGTCACTGCTGATCAGCATATGCGATAAGAATATCGGATTATAATCGACATCAGCGCCGCGCAAATTGGTCAGCCAGGCGATATCATCTAAACTTGATAGTAGATGATGAGTCGCGCCTGAATCCGCCATGCCTGTACGTACCGCTGCAAGCTTTGAAGCTGCAGACTGCGCGACAAACTGGGTATCATGCGCATACAACTTGGCCATTGGTAACGCAGGACGATCGGCCCAAACGTCATTAAGCACGTCACGCTCAGTAATGAGGGTGATTTCATTGGTATCAAAAGCACTTAACAGCTTATCTTGCTCAGCGATAGACAGAACATTGCCATCAACCGCCACACTATCGCCTTCTTGCAGATGATCAGCGAGCCAATCAATATGATTGGGCTGCTTTGGCGCTAGCTTTTGTAAGCTAATACCAGTATCTTCTAATTGATCAGCAGCATGCACCCAATAGCGGCTATCTGTCCACAGTCCAGCAAAGTCAGCAGTCACGACTAAGGTACCTACCGATCCAGTAAATCCGGTTAGCCATTCACGCGCTTGCCAATACTCAGGTAAATATTCAGATAAATGGGGATCGGCTGACGGCACAATAATTGCCGTCAAGTCTTGCTCAACCAATGCTTGACGCAGGTTATCGATACGATCATGAATATTTTGTTTATTCATTAGGTTGTTCCTTATTAATTTTTTAGAGATTTTCTATCATAAGTTGACTACAGATAATTTTTTTATTCGAGCATTTGAACTTATATTTAGTATTTAGTTCAATTTATTAAAACTAAAAAGATAGACAGATAAGAATAAGCGCTATTACCGAAGAGTATTATTAGATGTTTGGGCAGATAATAGACTTTCAATAGCTTGATAGAAATATCTGAGCAAATCAGATAACAAAAACGTGCTACCGATGATGGTAACACGTCCTATCATACGTAAATTATGCTGTTGTCATTCACGAATAATACATCAACACATCTTATCAATTAGCTAAGCTGATCCGCACGCTCACTCTTTTTAAGCATATTATTAACAGGCTTTGCTAATACTAATAATATGATGGCAGTGACCACCAAAAAGATCGTCATGGTTGTAAATAGACCCGGTAACCCTTCAATCTTATCCGCTGACACGTGGCCACCAAAGAAAGCAGCAACCAAGTTACCCAGCGCTATAGAAGCAAAGAAGAGACCCATCATCTGGCCTTGCATACCCTTTGACGTTCAAATCCTCAATCGCAATAATGTCGTGGTTTTTGACGATATTGAATGAGGTTTTATGTAAGAAGTCAGTGCGGGTGTTTCTGATCCGCTCATGAATTTTAGCGACTTTGGTATTCTACTTTTGGTAATTGCAACTTTCGGATAATTTACGATTGGCAGATTTTGCCACCCACGCACGTTTGGATAGAATACGTTGCGCCTTGGCAAGCTTACCTTCAAGCTTTGCTAGAAACTTAGGATTAGCACCTTTTGTACCGTCCGATAAGACGATGAAGTCTGTTAATCCTAAATCAATACCGATATTTGATTGGGTTTTAGGTAGATCGACGGCTACCGTTTCAACCAAAATACTGACAAAGTATTTACCAGTAGCGGTCTTGGTAATGGTGGCACTTTTAACCAGCCCTGTAATTTTTCTATCAATAATCGCTTTGATATGACCGATTTTTGGCAACTTAATACTGTTCAAGCCAACCGCAATCGTACCTTTTTGATTATTGGTGGTATAACTGTCTTTTTTACCTTTGTGTTTGGGTGGTGTTTCAAAAAGTATGCTGGCATTAGACATAACCATAATTGATATAAAAGAACACCATATTGAACGTCTTAAAATGATTATCAAGTTTCTTAGAAAAAGCACAAGTCTTTCTAACTGCTCGCCTCAATCGGTGTCTTAAACGGCAATTATTACCTTCTATGCCAACAGTATATCTTTTACCAATCTGCTTAGGGTCTGCCTTGAAGGCGGTTTTAAAGCTATCCCAGTTGTCCATGCTGATTGAACCATAGCTCACCTTAAGTTTCTTAAGACGAGCTCGAAGCGCTCTGGCCGTGGCTAAATCACGTTTACCCCAAACATGGGCAACAATCTCACCAGTATCACGGTCATAGGCGTAGATTAACCATACCTTCTGCTTCTTGCAACGTACGTATGTCCAGAACTCATCAACTTCTAAACGCGAGTAGTAATGCTGCTTTGGTGAGATCTTATAGATCGATGAGCCTATGGTGCTTAGTATCTTGCCAATGCTGACAGAGGTGATAGTGGCAATGTCTCTAACACTACAGCCTCGTACTATCATCAGTCGTATCTTATGCTCTATTTTAGAGTGGCAACCCTGATAGGTAATGGCGTGGTCGCCAATGAATTGACGTTTACAGTCTTTGCATTGGTAGTTTTGCTTACCATAGCTTTTTATACCGTTTTTCTTTAGACTAGGACTGTGGCAGTCGGGGCAATTAATCTCTATTTGTGTCTTCATAACCTCAAATATAGCATCTTTGCTTTGACTGGCACCCCTCCTTTATTTACTCAGCATACTTTTTGATACACCACCTGTGTTTGAAGTTTGGGAAGCCAAAATCAGGCACTTTGAAGAAGCTCTGGAAGGCTTTTTGTATGTTGAGCTGTACGTTAGCCAATGCCAAGCTGTCCGCTTCTTTTAGCCATTCAAACTCTTTTTTATACTGAGCGGGTGTATTTTTTAAGCTTTCTTTATGACAGTCATAATGTTTTATTTTATCAGCAAGCATTCTATTCCATATAAAACGAGCGCAGCCGAATGACTTAGCAAAGGACACTTGCTGGTCATCAGTCGGGTACAGCCTGAATTTATAGGATTTAAGAATGGGCTTGCTCATTTTGAACCCTGCTCAATAATATATTTTTTAATAACCTCTAATGGCGCACCGCCTGTCGTAATCAAACAAAAAGACTGCGCCCAAAACTTATCTTTCCAGAGTTTTTGTCTGATCTGAGGAAATTCTTTTTTAAGTAGTCGGCTGCTTGCTGATTTGTAGCTATTAATAAACTTGCTTATCTCGGTTTTAGGGTGCGCTTTGAATAAAATATGCACATGGTCTTTATCGTGATTCCATTCAATACACTCAATCTTATAATTAGGGGAAATAGCATCAAAAATAGCTTTGGCTCTATTTGACACCTCGTCATCAAACACCTCTCTTCGATACTTAGTAACCAGTATTAAGTGGTAGCTGAGCAAAAAGACTGAATGAGAATTTGTGTCTAAGACCATTTTATTGCAATACCTTTGTCTTTTTAGACTGAATTGATATTATCATAGTGATTTATGTCGTCATAGTCAATAACGCATTCATCCCGCTACTTTAGAAGTAGGGGATTTCTGCGGAACTTTTGTTAAAACAGCAGCTATATTTAAAATTAATAGTCTAAAGCTAATCTTCTAAATTAATAGACATCAGCTGTTAGATACTTACTGATATAGATGGCTAACAGGGCAAATAAACATAGCCGTCTATAATAGCTATTTATACCGACAGTCTGTCTATTTATTTACCCTATTGTCATCTGCCAATTCTGTTATCTGCCAACTTTTAGGAATTCAGAACCTTGTTTCAAAATCTTGATAATGGACTTATTGTGCGGTCGTTGCTTGATCAGCATCGCCAGCATCTAAATTACCATCGGCTTGTTCAGCAGTTAAGTCAGCGTCACCCACAGCGGCTTGGTTCACTGTCCCTTCAGCGGTTGCAGTGCCGGCTTCAGCAGTAACTATCGCATCGCCAGTACTTGGAGCAGGGGTGACCGTCGCATCAGCTGCCGTATCTGGAGTAGTTGCAGCAGCATCAGTACTAACTGGAGCAACAGCTTCTGCCGTATCAGCTTCAGCTGGCGCGGCATCTTCTGTAGCAATCGCAGCAGCTTCATCGGCGGCGGCTGATGCTTCTGTAGGCTCAGCGGTAATGTGCTCACCAGCTGGACGCAGCCAGGCTGAAATGCCAATAAGTAGAACAATACCTAAGAATAAAGCAACGCCGCCCAAGGCAAACATGAACTCTTTTTTTGGATTGTTTTTAACGATATCTTCTGACATACCTTATCCACCTTGCACAAAAAATATTTAATATATTGGCCTATTATATCGCAATTTATACCGATTTGTTAAAACCCTTAACGATTTAAAGGAATTATTAGCAAAAATTTTATTCATCAAACATTTATCATGATTGTTGTCTATTTACCTAAGCGTGCACGAGTGTTTGAACGCTTGCCAAGATAGCTTAATAATAATAATAGGGCAATGATAAATAGGATGGGATAACTACCCATAAGCATGAAAGGTGTGTTGCCGACCCGTGCTTGGATATTACCCCGTAGGACGGTGCGCTCGAATTGCGGTGCGCGCTTTACGATACGTCCTTTATGATCGATGATAGCGGTAACGCCGGTATTAGTGGCACGCATAAACCAGCGACCATTTTCAAGGGCGCGCATTTGTACCATTTGCAAATGTTGTAGCGGTCCTGCTGAAGTCCCAAACCACGCATCATTCGATATGGTCAATAAAAAGTCAGTATCGATGGCATTCTTACGAGTTGTATCAGGATATGCCACTTCATAACAAACGGCGGCGCCTAGATTATGCCCGCGTACTCGTAGCGGCGACTGCTGATCACTACCGCGACTATAGCTCATAATATCTTGGCTACCGGCCAGATTGGGTAAAAGATCTAATACGCCTTCGAACGGAATATATTCACCGAACGGTACCAGACGCTGCTTTTTATAGAGACCATCCGCCTGAGCACCCAGCGCAATCACACTATTATAAAATGGCGGGTATTTATCGGTACTGGCATCGAATGCAGCTTCATCTTTATAAGGAATGCCAGTGACCCACGTGGTATCAGTGGCATTGGCCATTTTGACCATTTCACTAATAAAGCCAACAGCCTCAGTCTGAAACATAGGAATAGACGATTCAGGCCACACCACAACATCGCGCCCCCATTCACTACGGGTCAAGGTCGCATAAATCTCTAGTGTTTTTACTTGGTATTCAGTAAGCCATTTTAGATCTTGCGGGATATTGCCTTGGATTAAGGATACTGATAAATCAGGCGTACCTTTGGGCTTCGTCCATTGAGGATTAATCAGCCATAATAAGGTACTAATTAATAATATTACCACCGAGGCAAGCATATAACCGCCGCGGCGACGTAGTAGTTCAACCATACTGGCTGCAAATAACACGGCGACAAAAGAGACCGCAAATACGCCCGCAACTGGCGCTAAAGAAGACAGCCAATACTGTTCAGTAAACGCATAACCGACGAATAGCCATGGAAAACCCGTGAATAGCCAAGTTTTCATCCATTCTTGTAATATCCATAGAGCCGCAAAAGAAAAGGGCTGCTTACCGACCATACGGTTAAAAATCAGCGCCAAGAAGCCATGAAATAACCCCATGCCCAGGCCCATCAGCGCGATCATAATCAGCGCTAACCATGTCGGCGTGTCACCATAAACATGGATAGAGGTATATAACCAAAAGGCACCAACGCACCACAGCCCCGTACCGTATGCTTGACCAATGAAAAAGGCACGCTTACCAGTCATATCTGGCATTAATAGCGCATACAAAATCGCTGGAGATACAATTGCCAGTGGCCAAACCCCATAAGGCGCGAGCGAAAATAAAAATATCGCTCCTGCCAGCCAAGCAAGCAAAATAGTCAGACCAAGCGGTAAGCCTTTAGACTTATTAGCGTTCAGACGCTTTTGTAAATCAACCGTAGACAGGCGCATATCAATTATCCAAAATTATCAACTTTCAATACCAGCTCTTAAAATTCAAATTCTTGCCAATCGTTTAATTTAAGAAAGGTCCATCGACTTGCATTTAAGCCCCTTAAACTAAGCCCGCCCATAATACCAGCCTGTACTGATAAATGGGTAAATTTGCGTGCTTTATATCACTAACGCTAAAAAGCAAAAAACACGACCGCAATCGTGTTTTTATTATTTGAGCTTACTGATAATACTCAACCTAATAACAGTTTGATCAGTAAAAAACTAATGGCCGCCTATTAACAGATGCTGATCAGGATTGGTCTTGGTCACCTCTAAATTATGAATAAAGCGCCCTTCTACATCGGTGACCGTAATTTGCCAGTCATCTATGTTTACGCTCTCGCCTTCCAAATCACCCACGTAGCCAAGCGCTTGCATCACCAGACCGCCCATCGTGTCGACATCGGTATCATCAAAATTACTACCAAGCTCATCATTACAGTCTTCAATAACAGTAGAAGCTTGAACCCGCCAAGTATTAGGCTTTTCGGGATGGACAACAATATTATTAATATCACTGTCCTCATCGAAGTCGTCATGCTCATCGACGATATCACCAACGATCTCTTCCAACAAATCTTCCATAGTCACCACCCCAGCAAAGCTACCAAAATCATCGACCACAATGGCCATGTGTACCTGCGTGCGCTGTAAGGAGCGTAGCAAGGTATCAGAACGTGCTGACTCACTGATATATAGTGGCTGGCGTACTAAGTCTTTTAGGCGCTTGCTATCAATTTCATCTTCTTGATCACGCACCATATGCACTAAGATAGGAATCAAATCTTTGGCCAATAAAATCCCGATGACCGCATCATCATCTTGACTGTCAAATACAGGATAGCGTGAATGGGTAGTATCAAGGATGATATCCATGACTTCAGCGAGGCTAGTGCTTTCGTGCAGACCGACGACTTGCGGGCGCGGGGTCATGATTTCGCGTACTTGGGTCGCGGGTAGATCCAGCACACCCTCTAACATATCGACAGTGTCAGGCTCTAAGAATTGGCGCGAGTGTTGCACCAAAAGAATCAATTCATCACGGGTTTCGGGGGCGGTCGATAGCCAGCGTTTTAAGCCGCGCATCGACCAACTACTCGGGCTGGGAGTGTCGTCAGACATGGTGTTGTGAGTTAACCTCTTTAGTTAATGACAGTTTGTTGGTTAGTGACATTTAGTTAATGGCAGTTTTAATGATAATTAAAATGGTACATAAAATAATAAATGGGGATTAAAACGATAAATAAAACCGGCCATCTAAACCTTAAAGACTAATAGGCCAGTTTAAATTAGCTTCACTTTATCGCAAGGCTGACAGACATTCAACGACAAATTTATCCAAATTGTATTGTCAGTGTGTTATAAATTTTGCTATGGTCAAAGCCTCTATTTATTTAGTCTACGCTTATGTCGCCTCGTTCTTTTTTTTCACGTTTGCTATCGTCTCGTAAGACTAAGCCCAATCTATCGAACCCTACTGAAAATGGCAGCCATCAACGTCATACGTGGCGGCATCATATTGTGCAGTTTCTTATAGTGGTCGCGCTAGTATTGTCTGCCGTTTGGCTACTAATGGCAATTTGGTATCAATTTGGGTCGCATAGCCCAATATCTTGGTTAGTGACAGCAATGGTAGTGAGTTTATTAACTTCTCTACTTACTTTGCGCTATTTTCCCCATATTTTTAATAATAAGCGGTCCAAAAATAAAACAGTTGAAAGTAATATTTCTAAAGGAACTGTTGATAAAAACACAGCTTCTAATAACATAGCCTTTAATAAAGGCACAACCACTAAAATTACCGCTACTAAATGGCTAGCTGGATTGTATACCACTGTTTGGCTAATCGGTGCAGGCTGGTTTATCTTCATTACACCGCAGCAGCAACGCGACTGGCAGCCCGATGTTAGTCAAAGACTTTCTTATCAGCGCGATGCGAATAATCCCAATTTGATTACATTTACCAATGTACGCAACTTTGACTGGCATAGTACTAATGAGACTAGTACTAATGAGACTAGTGCCAATAAAACTAGCAAGAATACTGTTGAGCGCTGGGAGTCCCGTACTGTTGATCTGTCCAAATTATCCGGCGTCGATGTGATTAATTCCTACTGGATGGGGCCACTAATTGCTCATACCTTAGTCAGCTTTCGCTTCGAAGATGATAGGCCATTATCATTATCGCTAGAGATTCGTAAAGAAAATGGCGAATCATTTTCAGCGCTTGGTGGATTTTTTAAGCGCTTTGAGCTCAGCCTTATTGCTGCTGAAGAGCGCGATATTATTTATACTCGTACTAACGTGCGCGGCGAACAAGTTTATCTCTTCCCTGTCAGCCATCTACAACAGCGCGAAGTAAGGTCGTTATTTGAGTCTTATTTAACCGTCGCCGATGAGTTAAATGCACAGCCAGCGTGGTATAACACCTTAACCAGCAACTGTACCAATATTATCTTTTACATGGCGCGGATCGTCAGCGGTGAGCGGCTGCCATGGGATTATCGGATTTGGGTCTCTGGTTGGCTGCCAAACTATCTCTATGACATAGGCATGCTGGATGCAGCTCCAGAGCAAAACGGTCAGCCATGGTCAATGGACACTTGGTACGAGCGCGCGCACATTAATCCAAAAGTAAAAGGCTTCGTTAATCAATCGCCTGATACTGCGAATATTAAGGCCAGTGATAACGATAATCAAAACAGTGACTTTTCGAGCCAAATTCGTCAAGGTATCCCTATTCCACCTCTTGCCGACTCTCATGCCATACGGGTTAATCCCAACTGAACCAACAGCTGCTAAATGAATATCAGCTAAGGATTTACCCAATTGACTACTCGGGTTTCCATCTCTTCGTCCGACATACCAGTCTCAGTGACGCAGCGGCCTGCTATCCCAATATTAGCGGCGTGCATTTGCTGTTGAGTGATAACCGCATTTTCAGTCAATAACAGATGCCAATCTGGTAACGCCTGTCCTTTATATACCCGTTTATAAGCGCAGTGCTCAGGCAACCACATCATGTTTGGCATCTTCTCAGCGGTCAGTTGAATACAATCAGGCACATACTGCTGGCGGGTATCATAATGCTGACAATAACCGGTTTCACAATTCATCAGCTGGCAGGCCACATCAGTATATTCAACTAGGTTTTCGTCAACATCACCATTCTCGTCTTCATCAATATATTTGATCAAGCAACAACTACCACAGCCATCACATAAGGCTTCCCACTCATTATGATTCAGCTCGCTTAGCGTATAGCGCGACCAAAACTGCGGACGCAAGGATTCAGTTGGCGTGCTATCGGTGAGCATAGGCACGGCTGTCTCTGACTTTATATCCGATTTTGTGTCTGGATGAAAGTCTGAGCGGGTATCTGATTGATGTAACAAATTTAGCTTCATAAGATCGCAGTAGCATTTTGATAAAGAGCGTTACAGTATTATAGCTGTTTTTGACCGTTATGGGCGTTAAGGTAGTACGGGTAAGCAAATTGCATACTGATAAATACAAATGCATTAACCACACTCATGCTATAAAACTCAAAATATAAAAGGACAATAATATGTCAATTAAGACGTTTGAACTGATAAGTACCACTGAAAATGGCATTGAGCTGATTAGCTATATCGCGTTGCCAGAAAACGCCTCAGATGATAATCCAGTAGCGGGTATTTTGGTCGCGCCGGAATGGTGGGGTGTGGTCGAACATCCAAAAACCATCACCGAACGCTTAGCCAAAGCGGGCTATGCCGCTGTTGCAATGGATGTATATGGTGAAGGCAAACTGACTTCTGATGCAGCTATGGCCAATATGTGGATGGAACAAGTGTTAGAAGACCCAGACATGCTCATGGCACGCTGTCGTCTAATTCTTAATGACTTCAGCGATCAGCTAGCCGTTGATGGCGATAAGCTCGCTGCGATTGGTTATTGTTTCGGTGGTAAAGTTGTCCTTGATATGGCGCGCGAAGGCATGCCACTAAAAGCAGTCGCCACTTTCCACGGTGACCTAACTGCCAAACAACCTGCAGATAAAAACTTTAAAGCCAAAGTATTGGTTACTCATGGTCGCGAAGATTCCATGGTAACGATGGATGCAATAGAAAACTTGAAAAAAGAGCTAGACACCGCTGAAGTTGATTACACCATCGATGTCTATGATGATGCCAAACATGGCTTCACCAATCCAAATGCCGATGAGCGCGCCGCTAAAAATGACATTGATTTGGGCTATAACGAAACCGCAGCGAAGCAAAGCTGGGACAACTTGCTGGAATTTATGAAAGCCAATTTAGGCTAGTAATTTAAATCAGTATTTTAAATCCGTAACTTGAATTACTATTTTTAGATTAATCGTAATAAATCTATAGCAGAGTATGCGAGTTATACTCTGTTTTTTTATGGCAAAAAATCAATGGCTATATAGTTGAGCCACTTTAAAACGAACACCGTATGGCTGGGAGAAATTTTCGAAGCCTCTGGAGTGACGCAGTCACACAGCAAGCTAGAAAAATTTTTCCCAGTTATACGAAACCATGTGTGTATCTACTTTATTTGGTACTGACTATAACAGCATATGGATATAACAGTATTGAGAAGTATGTCAGAAATCTCCTCACCTGCGTATCAATTCATAATCGCTACCCTTGTGCTTATCTCTAAATAGCGTCATTATCACCTCATTGTAGGATTAATTGAGTGGCATTGATGCTGTATTTTTTAATAGAATCATTAGGCTGGTTGGTGATTGTCTTTTTGCTGGTCATTATGGTTGTGCTCTATATCAGGTTGCATCAGCAACTTGCTAAGCTCAGACAGAACATGGCCCAACTGCAAGACGAGTTGCAACAGTATAAAGACAGTGTTCAGTCGTCGACATCGCCATCAACATCGTCTCATGCTGCTCCCGAACCTGCACCTAACTCTCTGGCTGATTCTGCGCCTCGCTCTGTAGCTGTTTCTAGTGCGGAAACCACTCCCTTATCCGTACCTACATCTCTACCATCCGCATTACCCTCGTCAAAACCTGAACCAATATCCACATCAAAATCATTACCACCACCAATACCAAATACTCTTGTATCAAACTCCCCTGCCCCTGAACACGCGGACAATAACAGCCATCAAATATTAAAAGAAAGGCCTACCGCACCTGTAGAGCCGGATGAGCATTCGCTACCTATGGTTACCTCGCTTTTCAATTCTATTAAAAACTGGTTTTTGGGTGGTAACTTAGTTGTTCGCGTCGGCGTGTTGGTGTTACTGGTGGGCGTAGTGCTGTTGTTGCGTTTATTAAGCGAATACATAGAAGTTCCTATCAGTCTAAAACTGGCAGCAATAGGAATTATAGGCTTGGCAATAGCAGGGCTGGGACTCAAGCTGGTATCAAAACGCTTTGCATACGGCATTACCCTACAAGGTACCGGATTGGCCATAGCTTATTTAAGCACCTTTTTTGCCTATGATGTCTATCAGGTTATCGCCAGTCTGCCCAGTTTCATCGCGCTAGGGATATTATCTGCGGTAACCATTGCTTTAGCCGTACGCCAAAACGCCTTTCCTTTAGCCTTGCTGGCACTATCTGGTGGCTTCTTTGCACCGATATTGACCAGTACCGATACCGGTAGCTTGGCGACACTGTTTGGCTATTATCTGCTATTAAACGTCACTATTGCTATCATCGCCCATTATCGGCCTTGGAAAGTGCTCAATCTATTAGGCGTTGGGGTGAGTTTTGGGCTGGCTTACTACTGGGGCGCTACTGAGAATTTAACAACAGTCATTCAAAGTCAACGTTGGTCGTTAGTGCTGCTAGTAGCGCTACATTTACTGCTGTATTTATTCGTGGTCATCCGCTATGCGCAGCAAATAATTGCTTATAACGACAGTAATGAGAGTGGCGCTAACAGCCTTAATAAAATGGACATTAATAGCGCAAGCAAAACGGCTACTGCAAATAGCTCGTACCTGTTCCCTATTGATATAGGGCTACTATTTTCAGTACCCCTATTAGCGTTTGGTTTATTTTCTGCGCTACTTAACGATATTCCAAACGCTTTGACGATTACTAGCATCATGTTAGCGGCCATTTATCTAGGGCTAGGTTGGTTGTTTATACAGCGCAGTCAGCGTTATGCATTGATTACCGAAGGTATGTTGGCGTTGGGTTTTGGATTTTTGGCGTTGGTTATTCCGCTGGCATTGGATGCAGAATGGATCGCTTTTGGCTGGTCAGTGCAAGGTTTAGCGCTAGTGTGGTTTGGTAGGCGGTCATTGCGAGCGTGGTCAGTATTATTTGGGCTATTATTGCAGTTGATTAGCGTAGCGCTTTTGGTATTCAAGCTAGCGCTATCTATCGAATATTATCCGACCTTAACCTTGTCCATTTCTGCCATAAGCGCCCTGGCTACCGTCTTTATCCTACGTGCCAGCAATTCGCCTGTTAACCCAAGCCGCGACTTGAGTCAGCAATCCAAGCCAGCCTCGTCTCAAAACATAGCAACTGACACCCTATCTCAATATGCCCAGTCATTGGGAATTAGCGCACTGGTCGCACAACAATGGTTGTCCACTATTAATAGTCAAAGTATCGCTTTCAAAATTATTTGGCAAAGCCCTGTACTCATACGTCTCTTAACCCTTACCGCTATCGGTTGGTCGCTGTTTGTATTGGTTGTCGATTTCGATCAATGGCTTGCCAGCTGGCAGTTAGCAACCACCACGCTGATAGCGATGGCCACTCTATCTAGCCTTGCTATTTATTGGATGACTAATCATTACCGTTCGTGGAGTGAGATTAGACAGTTTAACCATGGACTATTTTTAATATTTTATCTGATGCTAGTGCTACAACTGCCACAAAAATTTGAATTCAATTATCAGTGGATGACATCTCATTGGCTGTTGTTTGCCGCCTTATTAATCGGCTGGTTAGTTATTGGGCAACTGTGGTTAAGAACGTGGCATGCCCATCTCAATTCAAAACAATACGATAAATCGAGCTGGCTTGGTGCAGGAATCTTAATCATCGCGGCAGCAGTTCATTATGGTCTACCAGATTCACAAGGTGTCATAACCGTACTTATTCCGGTCGCCCTCATGCTGATTGGTTTATGGTCAGGTTATCGTCATCGGGGCATTCAAAACGAAAGTGCGACTAAACAGCGCTTCCTCCATTGGTTTAATTGGCAAAGCGCGCTCTTAGGCTGTGCCAAAGTTTTTGTTCCGGTGACTTTGTTTTGGGTCGTTATCAGCAATTGGTTTTATGATGGCGTGATTTGGGGACTGCCCTACTTCCCATTGATTAATTTATACGATCTTGCTTTATGGTTAGTGTTGTTATATGGACTTGGCGCTTATTACCTCAACCCACAACGCTCTAATCCACAGCAAGCTAATAAAACTACCAATAACTTATCAAGTGGCACTTTATCGAACGTCGATAGGAAACCTAGCTATCAGGCAAAGTCTGGTGACTCTTTGCTCATTCTGTTAGGGCTTATCAGCTTTTGGGTCATATCTAGTATGCTAGTCAGAACGCTACACGCCTTTATAGGCACACCGCTTTGGATTGGTAACGATAGCAACGCATGGAGTAGTGAACAAGTGCAGACAGGTCTGACAATTCTATGGACGTTACTGGCATTGGTCGCGACTATTATTGCCAGTCGTTACAAGCAGCGTGCGCTTTGGTTTATGGGGATTGGCTTATTAGGTGTGGTCGTACTGAAGCTGGTATTGGTTGACTTATCGCAGACTGAAGCGATTTGGCGCGTGGTATCTTTCCTTGGCGCGGGTAGTTTGATATTACTCATTGGTTATTTAGCGCCGTTACCACCAGCACGTGATGACGTAGCGGATCAGACTCAATAATAACCTCGCGTTGTGTCTAGATGAAATTGTAGCGTGAGTACTTTCGTTCTGTAGTAAACTGAACGCCATAGCTAAAGGCATTGTTAAAAGCGAGGCATTGTCTACTTTTAGCGCTAAATTTTATGAATAAAAAGGTTATTAAAGCAAATGGATACTAGAGCGAATATTCAGTGGTTCCCCGGGCATATGAATAAGGCCCGTAATGAAGTGAAAGAAATCATGCCACAAATGGATGTGATTATCGAAGTACTGGATGCGCGCATTCCTTATAGTAGTGAAAACCCAATGGTGGCAACCCTGCGCGGTGATAAACCAGTCATCAAAATTTTAAACAAAGCTGATTTAGCCGACCCTGATATGACCCAAGCATGGATGGACTATTTTGAGCAAGAAGATGGCGTAAAAGCCTTGGCCTTTGATGATAACAAGGCCAATAACGTTCATCGAATCGTTGAGCTATGTAAAAAGCTCATGCCTAATAAAGTCGGGACAGGACGCCAAATCAAAGCTATGATTTTGGGTATTCCTAACGTTGGTAAATCAACTTTAATTAATACCCTAGCAGGCCGAACGGTGGCAAAAACAGGTAATGAGCCGGCCGTGACTAAGTCGCAGCAGCTTATCAAATTAGAGGGCGGCATCATGCTGTATGATACGCCTGGTATGTTATGGCCAAAAGTTGAAAACGCTAATTCAGGCTACCGTTTGGCGGCTACCGGTGGCATTCGTGATACGGCCTTTGACTTTGCCGATGTCGCCAGCTATACCGCCGAATATCTAATACAAGCGTATCCAGAGCTATTAAAAGCCCGCTATAAAATTGAAATTCTGCCAGAAACTGATTGGGAGTTTTTTGAAGTCGCCGGTCGCAATCGTGGTTGCGTGCGTGCGGGTAATAAAATCGACACTTACCGGATGTCTGAGATTTTAATCAATGAATTACGTAGCGGTACTCTAGGTCGCATTAGCATGGAAACCCCTGAGATGCGTGAGACTGAAGAAGCGATGGTCGCAGAGCAACGTCTAGCTCTTGAGGCGAAAAAAACAGCGAAAGAAGAAGAGAAACGTCTTCGTCGATTGCGTACACGTAAAAATCGTAAGTAGGTTTGGTTTTATATTTTATTTTCAAGTTTAAAGCGCTCAAAGCCTGCTTAAATTCTTTAAATGTAAATTACGAATTAACCGTTGGTACTTTTTATGTCTCCTCAAGCTAAAACCATTCAAATTTTTCTTCCACAAGGTAATCCGCGTGGTATCCGTAGTGCGGAGATGACAACTCGTACTGTTCGAGTTATCGAAGTGCCTCGTATGCATATTAAAGATTTTTTGACGATGTCTGATGCCTTACAAGTAGGGTTGTATTTCTTGGTAGGAAGTCATGAGCTTAATGGTTTACCGCAATTATATATTGGTCAGACGGGTGAATTACGGAGAAGGCTGGATGAGCATAATAAAACTAAAGACTCTTGGGAATGGGAGCGGGCTTTTGTAATGCTATCAACTAATAATACTATCACCCAGACTCATGCTTTGTATCTTGAATATAAAGCCATTGAAACCGCAAAAAATGCTGAACGATATGAATTATTAAACGGTAATAACGGTATGTTGCCACATGCTCCTGCACCATTAAAAGCCGATTGTGAAGAGCTTTTTTATACACTGAACATTTTATTATCCACTCTCGGCCAGCCTATCTTTGAATCACTCAGTATCAATAACAATATGGCTCATAGTGATGAGTCTTCACCTGTTGTGGATGCCAAAAACAGTATTGATATTGGGACAGCTCCTACTCAAGCGTCCCCTACCAAACCGGAACCTATGATGTTTTATTGTAAAACCCAAGGAACTTCTGCTAAAGGTTATTATGATAATGACGGTTTTGTAGTGTTGTCAGGTTCACTGATACGTAAGAGAGCAATTGCATCAGCAAGCAGTTGGGCAATTAATAAAAGAGATGAAATGCTGGCAGCAAAGAAATTAATTGGGCGTGATAGCGAATTCTATAAGCTAACAGAAAATTTATTGTGCAAAACACCAAGTGGTGCATCTGACTTTGTCCTTGGCTCTTCAAGTAATGGTTGGAATATTTGGAAAAATTTTGATGGACATACATTGGATAGTATTTATCGTTAATCCGACCAACTCAGTATAATTACTAACTTTTATACCCTTCTTTATTTATAACACCTCAAGCCTTATATAGTAGTGAGTAATTGAAGTTGCTCACCACTTCGCTCGACTACTTGCCCGCCAATTTTAATCATTAATAATGATATGACCGCCTATGACTCAGCTTACCGCCAATTCAAGTTTTACACCGTCTAACATTCCTTTAAATCACTCGCCTACTTCCCTTAACTCATTTGCTCCACGCCTACTCGACTGGTTCGAAACCAATGGTCGCCATGATTTACCGTGGCAACAGCACCAGACTGATACGCCCAATCCTTATATTGTTTGGTTATCAGAAGTCATGCTGCAACAGACGCAAGTGACGACCGTACTGCCCTATTTTGCACGTTTTATGACTTCCTTTCCGACGGTTCAGGATTTAGCAGCAGCGGAATGGGATGAGATAGCAGAACATTGGGCAGGGCTGGGTTACTATGCGCGTGCACGTAATTTGCATAAAGGTGCCAAGCAGCTGGTCGCAACCATTGATGAGACAGGCGACTTTCCGCAAACGCTGACAGGTTGGGAAGCCATATCAGGCGTTGGCCCTTCAACAGCTGGCGCTATTATGGCAATGGGCTTGCACCATTATGGCGTTATATGTGATGGCAATGTGAAGCGAGTGCTGACACGCTGGGCGGCAATTGATGGCGATATTACTAAGTCTGCGACTACCAAAGAGCTGTGGGCACTGGCGGAACGCTTAACCCCTGAACAACATTCAGGATTATTTGCCCAAGCAATGATGGATATGGGCGCGACTTTATGTACGCGCCGCAAACCTGCCTGCCTATTATGTCCGCTACAAGATGACTGCTTGGCTCATGCGCAAAGTCGCGAAGAAGAATATCCGGTTAAGGCTAAGAAAAAACCCAAGCCTAGCAAATTTAGTAATGCATTATTAATTCAAAATTCAGCAGATGAAATACTGTGGCTTCAACGTCCTGATAACGGTATTTGGGGTGGATTATGGAGCTTGCCATTAGAGTTTATAGAGAAAGTTGCTGATAAGAAAGCGGACGGAAAAGTCACTGATAAAAACCAGACGGCTACCGATAATAAGCAATTAGATGTACGTAGTAATGAAAAAGTATACGAAGTAGAATTTACCATCGCTGAGCAAATTATCAATGAGTGGATAAGTAAGAATCAGCTAATAGCCCAATCAGTGAGTAGCGATTTATTAGATGATGCTCCTAAACCCATTAAGCATTCACTGACCCATTTTCATTGGTATTTGACGCCGCAATCATTAACCTTAAATGCCGCGCAATCTCAAGAATTGACTAAAGCGTTACAAGCAGCTGAGATTAATTTGAATTGGCTAAACGGTGATGATGCTCAAGCAACGCTAGGATTGCCAAGAGCAATGGTTAAGATCTTAGAATAAGATCCTAAAACAAGAGCTTATAATAAGAATCCAAAGTGAGATAGTAAAAAAGCGACTCATCAATAACTATGGGTCGCTTTTTCTTTCATTGCTATCAGAGCTTACGATCAAAAAATGCTATTGAAACGAGCTATCAAAATTCCATAAAAAACTAAGACTTTGGTACGCGCAAGCGCATTAACCCTTCTTGTTGCACGGTCGCAACCAGCTTGTCATTTTGCCAAAACTGGCCGTGATTCAACCCTTTGGCATTAGAAGTGGTATCACTCCACATGTCATATAGTAGCCAATTATTAAGATCAAAAGTGCGATGGAAATGCATTGAGTGGTCAATACTGGCTGCTTGCAAACCACTGGTCATAAAGCTGACACCGTGTGACATAAGCCCTGTACCCACTAAATAAAAGTCAGAAGAAAATGCCAATAGAGCTTGCTGAATGGCGATTGGCTGCGCACCCAACTCGCGAATACGTAGCCAGTTGGCTTGTTTAGGCTTCATCGGCTCTGGATTTATAGGATCACGAGGCTTGACCGGTTTGATCTCTACATGACGGCGGCGCATAAAACGCGCTTTTAGAGCATCAGGTACTTTGCCGACGTAATCTTCTTTTAGATCTTGCTCAGCCAGCAAGTCTTCTGGCGGTGGGTAGACAGGCATATCTTCTTGATATTCTAAGCCCTCTTCCATCGGTGAAAATGAAGCAATCATCGAAAAGATCACTTGCTCAACTGGTGGCTTACCGCGTATTTTCTTATATTGAATGGCAGTCACTTCACGCGCAGATAGGCTACGCCCGTCACGTAATCGGCGCACTTGATAGATGACAGGCTGAGTAATATCCCCACCCCGTAAAAAATACCCGTGCAGCGAATGGCAAGGCTTGTCTTCGGTGAGAGTATGGGCAGCCGCTATTATCGCTTGGGCTAGCACTTGTCCGCCAAAGATACGCGCGCCGACATAATCATGGCTTTTGCCTTCAAAGACATCAGGGCTGACTTCAATAAGCGCCACTGTGGCAAGCAGCTCATCAATCAGTTGCGAATAATCAGACATGACGATACGTTTCCTTATTTTTATCAATGACCCTGACGATATCGCTTTAATATCAAGGCGACATGGCGGAGGGTAGCTTGGGATTTGACTTTAAAACAAAACAATATGAAATTACTGGCAGTAATATTCAAGATAAATTTTAGGATGAGCAATAGGATTGCTAACTATTGATTATAGATGAAAAGGCAGACATCTTACCCAATATTTATGTCTTTGACCAGTTGCGGGCTGTCAGCCATCTCGTATTAGGCTGACTGTTCAGGCTAGACTAAGGTAAAGTTGCCGCTGTTAATAACGAAAAAACGAGATACTGCTTAGCACCTCGCTTTTATCATATAAAGTTTCTGTTGATGCAGATTCAGCGCTTGTAGCACCAATATAGTACCGATACAGCGTTACAAATCAAAAAAATGTAACCTTTACGGCTTCACTGATACTAGCACCCGAATAGAATCAGGTACTAAGGATAAACTGGCTAACGCTTGCTCACCTTGCGCTTTAAGCTGCTCTAAGCGCTCAATTTCTGCGGGACGCACATTAGGATTAATGGTTTGCAGATGTTTTAGACGTTTAATTTCACGTGACCACTGCTGGCTAAAGCGACTGCTGGCTTGCTCACCCATATCAGCCAATTGCGTACGGGCAATATCTTCGGCTTCATAATAGCGTTGCTCAATCACATCGCCACGCACCTTAATTACTTGCCGTGCACGGTTATTATCTAAGCGATCTATGTGCGGCATGATCATCTCAGCACTGATGCGCTCTGATAAATCACTACCTTGCTCACTGATAAAGACACGAATATTTTGTGTCGATAAGGTCGCAGGTAAATTTAGTATTTTCGGCGCAATGGCTTCAACGCGGAAGTTAACCTCCAGCATGACCGTTCCTTGCGGCATGGCAGCACTCTTTAGCATACCCACCGTAGTATTACCAAAGGTGCTGGTACTGGCAAGCTCATATATAGCGCGCATCAGAGGATGTTCATGAGTGATAAACTCAATATCTTCATGCTGAAGCGCTTGATCACGGTCAAAGGTTAAAGTCAAGCCGTCGTCGTCACCCAGTGGCAAGCCATCAATATAATCACTAATCTCGGTACTGTCTAGTGGCGCAATTACCCATGAACCATCACGCTGGACGCTATGGTCAATATTCGCTGACGCTAAGAAACGCTCAACGAACTGCGGCAACACATTGTGGCTATCAAAGTCACGCATGGCATCAGCAATACGCCCAGCAACCCGTGGTCGGCACGAGTTATACTCTAACAAACGATCGCGACCAGCTTGCAGTTGCGCCTCAAGTCCCAATCGGGTTTGCAGTGCATCTGCGATGAGTTCTTGTAAAATGGTACGATTATTAGCAGTATCCGCGCCTTCAAGCAGGGGCTTAAGCGTTTGGATATATTGCTCTTGCACACTTTGAGCAGTCGGTGAAATCTGATTGAACATATTCAGCGCGCTGTTATACCAATGATAGAGACGCTCTTGCGCTGTACCTTGGACATAAGGTACGTGCAAGGTGATTTGCTGCGTTTGTCCGATACGATCTAGGCGTCCAATACGTTGTTCTAAAGTGTCGGGATTGGCAGGCAAATCCCATAATATCAGCTGGCTTGCAAACTGGAAGTTACGGCCTTCTGAACCAATCTCTGAGCACAATAATATCTGCGCGCCTTCGCTATCACCAAAAAATGCCACCGCTTGGTCACGCTCAAGTAAGGTCATTTGCTCAGTAAAGATGGCGGTCTTAATCCCAGCATGCAATCGCAATACGGCTTCCAAGCTTTCAACCGTTGCGCCACTACGCGCGATTAATAGCACTTTCTGATGTTTAAGCTCACCTTTCAAGATATCAATCAACCAAGGTACGCGCGGATCATCTTCTAGCCAGCCGCCATCGGGTTGATTCTCCTCACCCCATAACTGTTCACGTAGCTTACCTGTGGTCTGGTAGCTGTCTATCCATACATCAGGTAGTGGCAATGGATGCGGTTGACTGCTACGCCCATAAAATCCTTTAACGCTTTCACGAGTATTGCGGAACAGGATTCGCCCGGTACCGTGGCGATCTAGGAGCTCGTTGAGCGCATAAGTCCGCAGCTTATCATCCTCATTAATAGTAGCCAATTCATCTTGGCTAACATCTAACAGACTGGTCAAAGCGGAGATTTGCGCAGGACTCAGGGGTTCATCTTCTATTAAAATACCAGCAACCGCTGCGGTTTCAGCAAAAGCTTCTTGACCCACAATAAACTCATCTAAGTCATCAAAACGGTCAGAATCGAGCAAACGCAAACGCGCAAAGTGGCTTTGCACACCAAGCTGTTCAGGGGTTGCCGTTAACAGCATTACGCCTGGAGTTTCTTCAGCAAAATCAGCAATCAGATCATATTTATCATTGCCGCCTTGCGCCTCATCCCAATGCAGGTGATGCGCTTCATCAACTACTAACAAATCAAAGCCCGCTTCCATCGCTTGATCATACAAATCAGGATGATCGAGCAATAGATCCATACCAGCAATAATACATTGTTCAGTTAAAAACACATTTTGTTCAGGGTCATGCTCTTTAATGGCCGCAGTACGTACTAAATCAAACAGCGCAAAGTTCAAATTGAAGCGCCGACGCAGCTCAATCATCCACTGGTATTGCAAACTATCTGGTACTAAAATTAAGACTCGCTCAGCCTTACCCGTTAACAGCTGCTGATGGATGATCAGTCCTGCTTCAATGGTTTTCCCCAGCCCAACCTCATCAGCGAGAAGAACACGCGGCGCAATACGTTTGCCGACTTCATGAGCGATATAAAGCTGGTGCTCAATAATATCGACGCGCGCACCCATCATCCCTTTTAGCGGATGGCCAGCCAGCGCTGATTGCATCCGCAGAATATCTTGGCGCAACTCATACCAATCTCCGCGCTCAATACGTCCAGCCAGTAGGCGCTCAAGTGGTTTTGCCAAAGTAATATTAGCGGCAAGGCGGGTTTCCATTATCCCTTTACTAGTAGCCCCTTTAGAAACAGCTCCTTTATTAGCATCGCCTTCATCACTACCTTCGACACTGTATTTGAGTACCCCCATTACCTCGTCGACCGCGCTGACCGTATAGCTATTACCTTGTTGGTCACTGATGCTATCACCAACTTTGAAAACTACACGTGATAACGGCGCGGAGTTTTTTGCATAGACGCGGGTCTCTTCACTTTGCGGGAATAAAATATGCACACATCGGTCGTCTACATCGACGACCACACCTAAGCCCAGTTCGGACTCAGTATCAGATAAATAGCGTTGACCAACGGCGAATTCAGTACTGTGCAATGAAGCGATAGAGATAGTCATAGGGCGATGTCTTTTGTACTCAGATGATAAGAAAATAGATAACTAATAATGGTAGCCAATAACAGCCGCTAAGCTGGCGGTAGACGCCTAGTGCAGCAATGTCAGCACATTAGCCAAATCAATAAATGACTTGGTCAGCAACTAAGCTGAACCATTATATAGCGTTAGCGGCTAGATGCGTGCGTTAAGTTGATTTTTCAAGGGATGATTCATTCAAAAGCATACTAATGATAATTATGAAATCGTCATATAAAGCAGTTGAATAACTACTTTTTTACTGGCCATTTTTGAACAACTATCTTTTGACTAAATTAGCCAACGTGCTACATTAAGCCGACTGCAACTAAAGTTCATATTAAAAATAACCTATAAATAAGGAGCACACATGCAAGCGGTATTTTTAGATAAAGGGACATTTTCTGATGGCATCGACTTACCAGCACCGACTGGGGTTAGTAACTATATTCTTTATGACGATACGCCGCAAGAGCTCATCATTGAGCGTTGTCAAAATGCTGAGATTATTATTACCAATAAAGTCCAAATCAACGCTGAAGTGATTGCCAAGCTACCCAAGCTTAAGCTCATTCAATTGACCGCTACTGGCATGAATAATGTCGATCAAGACGCTTGTGCTGAACATAATATCACCTTATACAACGTCGCTGGATACGCCGTCAAAAGCGTCCCTGAGCACACTTTTATGTTGATGCTTAACGCTATGCGTGCAGGACTTTATTATCATAATAAAGTAACCGATGGTACGTGGGCAGCTAATGGTAATTTTTGTCTGCTTGATATTCCACTGGTAGATTTAGAAGGTAAAACGCTGGGTGTCATCGGAGTCGGCACTATCGGTAAGCGGGTCACCGAAATTGCACAAGCTTTTAGCATGACCGTATTGTGGGCGGAACATCAAGGGCGCGCGCCACGTAATAAGGACTATACTGCGTTCGATGATGTGCTCGCCTCTGCTGACGTTATTAGCCTACATTGTCCATTAAATGAGGATACCAAGCATCTTATTAATAAAGACACGCTAGCCAAAATGACGAAGCAGCCGTTGCTTATTAACGTCGCGCGCGGTGGTATTGTCGATAGCCAAGCGCTTACTGATGCCATTCATAGTGAGCAGATTCTTGGTTATGGCAGTGATGTGTTTGAGCAAGAGCCAATCGCTGCCGATGACCCCCTATTGACTCTTGGCGATCATCCGCGCGTGATATTTAGTCCGCATAATGCGTGGGGCAGTAGAAGCGCACAAGAAACCTTATGGAAAATCCTCAGTAAACAAGTTGCTGGTTTTATTGATAGCGTTTAGAAAAAATGTTAGCGGCCGAAGTGCAGCCAATCGTCTTTAATTTTACGATATTTTAGCATGACGCGATCGCTTAGGTAATTATTGGTCACTTGCCAAGGATAACGGTCGCCTTGTTTCGGTAGCTCGTTTTGAGCGCGGTGGACATAACCTGCCGATAACGCACCTAATACTGTATCTGGCTGAACTTGTACCTGCTCTTGCTCAGTTTTGGCCTGCGCACAGACTGTCTGATAACGGTGTTTATCCATATAATCAAGTAACCGAATGACATACTGACAGGCCAAATCAATCTTTAGTGTCCAAGAAGCATTGGTATAACCGAACATTATCGCCATATTTGGCACACCTTCAAGCAGTACCGCCTTATAGGTCATGCGTGCGCCTACATCTACTGGCTGTCCATCCACATACAAGGCCGCACCGCCCAGCATCTGTAATTTAAGACCAGTGGCAGTGACAATGATATCGGCATTGATATGCTTGCCTGATGTCAGCACAATTCCTGTCTCTGTAAAATGGTCAATCTCATCAGTGACCACTTCTGCTCGCGTGCTATGTAACGCTAAAAATAAATCACTATCTGGCACTGCGCACAAGCGCTCATCCCACGGGTTATAAGACGGCATAAAGTGGCCGACATCAACGCTGCTACCTTTCAGCTCTTTTTTCACCCCATAATTTAAGTATGCTTTCATAACTTTTGGTGCATGGGTTGCCGCTTGATAGACCCCTTGTTGAAACATCACATTACGCATACGTAATAAGGTATACGCTTGCCCTTTTGATAACGGTGAAAACTTACCCGATAACCAATTAAGCGCATAATCATCGCCTGGTACGCTTGCTACGTAAGTCGGCGAACGTTGCAACATAGTGACGTGGCGGGCGCATTGTTTACTGTTTTCATCAACCAGTGCGGGCAATAAAGTCATCGCCGTTGCGCCACTACCAATGATTACAATTTTCTTATCGTCATAATTTACATTTTGCCAATGTTGCGGATGGACGATATCGCCTTTGAACTGTTCTTCCTCTTTGAACTGTGGTCTGTGTCCTTGCTCATAATCATAATAACCGGTCGCCCCTACTATGAAGTTTGCTGTTAAGGTGAAAACTTCACCATTATCATGATTTTTAATCATGGCCGTCCATAGCTGCGTATGATTTGACCACGATAGCTGCTGCATTTCATGCCGATAACGAATGTGTTCTATGACCTTAAATTCGCGTGCGGTATCAGCAATGTAGCTTTTAATGTCTGCGCCATTTGCCAGCATTTTATGGCTTAGCCAAGGTCGAAAGCTATAACCAAAGGTCAACGCATCAGAGTCAGAGCGAATACCAGGATAAGTGAATAAATCCCAAGTGCCGCCTAAGTCAGCACGTTTTTCTAACACTAAAAAACGCTGGGTAGTATTCTGCTGTGTACGTTTTTGCTTTGTAGAATTCTTGCGACCAAAAAAACCTTGATCTCGTTTTTTAGGTGGTTGTTGCTGTAAATGGCAAGCCATACCGATACCGGCTATACCTGCCCCTATGATGAGCACCTCATAATCCGCTGATATACTGGATTGTGGCTTTGCGCGTTTGAATAAACCTTTAATGCTTTTATTCGCGCGCTTTTGGGTGTTCTTGCGCGACTGAGATGATGTGTTGTCGACCATAGCCTTATCCTTTTGTAATGCTTAATTGTCCCTAATATATACAGCCCTTAACTTATACAACTATAAAGAGTTTTGGCAGTATAGTCTGCCCAAAAAGAAAGACTACATCGTCAACCTTGTTCAATGTACTACTTGTATCGTCTGCACTCGGTTTCCTTATATTCATATCCTTTTAGATTGACTATATACCCACTTACTTTTCTAACTTATTTTCTTAAAAGGAGACTTACTTTTTTAACTGGGCTATCTAAATAAACGTTATCTAAAAAGGGACTGGGCTTTCCCAATCCATCCACGCACCGAGCACAGGATGTTTGAGTCGCAGCTGCTGGGCGTGCAAATTCAGCCGAGGAGCGATATTTAATGCCTGACCTTCTGCATAAATGGAATCGCCAATGATGACGTGACCGCAGTGCACCATATGTACCCGCAGCTGATGGCTACGACCAGTTACAGGCTTAAGTGCTACCCGCGTGACCATCTGCTCTTCTTGTCCATTTTGACTGTCTTCTCCATGACAACGTTCATGCGCCAGAATCTCATATAATGTCAGAGCATGTTTATGCCAATCAGGGTCCACGATATGACGTGGCTTAGTCGTCGGCTCATAGCGTACCGGCGCTGATATCTTGCCAGTCGCGCCAACACTCTCCCACTCGCCAAATACCCGTGCTTGGTATTTTTTTTGTGGTAAGCGCTCAATAAACTGCTTACTGATATTGGTTTGCGCTGCTGCATTTTTGGCAAAAATCAATAGCCCTGAGGTGTCCATATCAAGACGATGAATTAATTTCACGGCTGGATTTGCCCGCTCAAGCCGTGATAACAGACTGACCTTTAATGTTTTACCATCGACACTCAATAACCCTGCTGGCTTATCGATTACCCAAATATCGTCATCTTCGTAGACGGTGACCTCTTTCGCAAACGTTTGAAAAAATTCAGGCGGATAGGTGGTTTCTTTTACATTAAGGGTGGTTATATCTTCATCAGGAAAAGGCATAAAAATAACTACTTATTTTAGTTGGTTTGAATATAATTTTGAATGTGATTTTGAATGTGATTACGATAACGAGGGCTAAAGCGACCGTTAGATTCCAGTCTAAGGTAGCCACAAGCAACCTAAGTCACAGATATAACATAACCTGTTTCGTTGTGTTTCGATTTATTATACTAATAGTAATTGTTGAGTAATTTAACCCGTCTCTATCTGTCAAGATACAACAAACATGTTAGTATAATGGCACATTTTCACCACTCCTAAACCCTTCTTTAGCCGTTTCTTTAGCCATTGAGTGATCAGCTGTTAGCGTAATAAGTGTTTAACTGTTATTAACTAACTTGCGTGCTAATTAGTGGCGACAGACATGATAAAACAAGAGAGAAAAACTATGTCAGACCTTATTATTAATACCACCGATGCCAACTTTGACCAAGATGTGCTGCAATCTGATGTGCCTGTATTGGTAGATTTTTGGGCAACCTGGTGTGGACCTTGTAAGTCTATTACTCCTATTTTAGAAGATTTGGCAGTTGACTACCAAGGTAAAGTTAAAATCGTCAAAGTCGATGTCGATAATAACCCACAAGCAGCAAGCCGTTTTGGAATTCGTAATATTCCAACCCTATTCGTCTTTAAAGATGGTGAAAAAGTAGATTCAGTCATGGGTTTACAACCAAAAGCTGAGCTCGCTAAAGTGCTTGATAAACATTTATAAGCATCTAAAACCAAATGTGATATAAATAACGAGCTAACTAAAACCAGTTATCATTGGCCATTATCTGTACAAGATAATGGCTTTTTTCATCCTTTTCTACCAAAACAGTAAATTATACGACTTTTTTAACAAAAATAATTGACAAGTCCAATGTGAAAAACGTATAGTCTGCTGACAAGAAAAACTTAACATTGTTCCTTAGCGTCTTGTCGCTGTTCTCCCCGTGTTTATCAACACAAAACACAATTGTACTATTGAATATAACTACTAAACACAACTACTAAATAAAATTACTGATACTGAGTTCTTTTCTTTGACTCTTATATAGCCTTCTTTATCTTCGCTTTTTGTCATCCTGTTCCAAACTTAGACAGCTGATAATAATCTGATAGATAAAAACCAGCGCTACCTAAAACTCAACTCTGTGCACACACACCCTATTGTTCCACTATCGTTGTTTAAATCAATGTCGTGGGTTGTGCTGCTAATGGCAGTTTTCACCCGATCAATTGCTAATGACTTATCTATGAATCTAACTGAATTAAAGAAAAAATCAATCGCTGAGCTATTGGCTATTGCCAAAGAAATGGGTCTTGACAATATGGCGCGTAGCCGTAAGCAAGACATTATTTTTGCTATCCTAAAAACGCATGCTCGTAATGGTGAAGCCATCTACGGTGATGGCGTGCTTGAAGTGCTACCGGATGGCTTTGGCTTTTTGCGCTCCTCTGAAGGCTCATATTTGGCCGGTCCTGATGATATTTATGTCAGCCCCAGCCAAATACGTCGTTTTAGTTTAAAAACAGGCGACAGTATTGCTGGCACTATTCGCCCACCAAAAGACTCTGAGCGTTACTTTGCTCTATTAAAAGTTGGCGAAATCAACTTTGATACCCCAGACCGCTCACGCCATAAGCTTATTTTTGAGAACTTAACGCCCCTATTTCCAACTGAGCATCTTAAGCTTGAATTGGGTAACGGTACTACTGAGGATTTGACTGGTCGCATCATCGATCTAATTGCCCCGATTGGTAAAGGTCAGCGCTCTATTATCGTCGCACCGCCAAAAGCGGGTAAAACGATGTTACTACAGACCATCGCTCAATCTATCACCCGTAATAATCCTGAGTGTTACTTAATCGTGCTGCTCATTGATGAGCGTCCAGAAGAAGTAACCGAGATGGTACGGACGGTACGCGGTGAAGTGGTGGCCTCTACCTTTGATGAACCACCGCAGCGTCATGTACAAGTGGCCGAAATGGTTATCGAAAAAGCCAAACGTCTGGTTGAACACAAACAAGATGTGGTTATCTTGCTGGATTCTATTACTCGTCTTGCCCGCGCTTATAATACGGTCATTCCTTCATCAGGTAAAGTATTGACCGGTGGCCTCGATTCCAATGCCCTTGAACGTCCGAAGCGTTTCTTTGGTGCTGCACGTAACGTCGAGGAAGGTGGCAGCTTAACCATTATTGCCAGTGCTCTTATTGATACTGGTAGTAAAATGGACAGCGTTATCTTTGAAGAATTCAAAGGTACGGGCAACCAAGAGATTACTCTTGAGCGTGATTTGGCTGAAAAACGGGTCTTCCCCGCAATCAATATCAAAAAATCAGGCACACGCCGCGAAGAGCGCTTGCTTGATGAAGATAAGTTACGGAAGGTTTGGATTTTGCGCAAACTACTGCAGCCGATGGATGGTGTACAAGCGACCGAGTTCTTACTCGATCGACTCAGAGAAGCTAAAACTAATGATGAGTTCTTTGAGCAAATGAAACGCAAATCACAAAACTAAATCAGGCTCGTTTATACGATTAAATAAAAAGACCGCTTTAACGCGGTCTTTTTTTTGCTTTAACTTTACGTAAAGCCTAAAAAACAGTTAGCGTATTATCGACATAAATACAATCACCTTAAGCCAAACCCTTACCAATGATACAGTGAGGCAACATCGCTTACAGCTCGTTTGCAAAGCTTAGCGTTTCTACTACGACTAGACAGTCTCTAAAAGAATATTATGGAGGGTAGTATAAATATACTTAATTAACCAATAATGTATTTTAATTTTGACGACTTAATAGGTGATAATATGAAATTTGCTAAAACTATCGTAATGACTGCCATTACCAGCTCAGCGCTTATTCTAACTGGCTGTAACTCTATGGGTGGATACGGCGGCAACGTCAGCAATACTGCTAAAGGTGCTGCTGCTGGTGCCGCTGCTGGCGCACTTATTAGAAGTAAAGGTGATAGCAAAGACATCGCTCGTGGCGCATTAGCGGGTGCTGCAGTAGGTGGTGCAGGCGGTTATATCATTGATAATAATTAAATGGCTGTCTAATCTCTAGATAACTTATATTTAGATTAGAGCTATTCAAATACAATTATCTAAAACACGAAAAAGCCTGTAATCAATATTGCAGGCTTTTTTAATGCGTTGTACTTATAACTTTAAGGTTAACGTCGCACATCACTGATTATAGAGCTTAACTAATTATAGCAAATTACTAAACTATAACGCCCCACTAAAGGTATCACACGACTGTACGCTACCACTTTCAAGACCACGAGTGAACCAATTAACACGCTGTTGACTGGTACCGTGGGTGAAACTGTCTGGCGTTACAGCACGACCACTAGCGCGTGCCAGACGATCATCACCAATTTGTCCGGCAGCATTGATTGCTTCGTCCACATCACCCGTGATGCCAAGGTTTTGACGCATTTCTGCAAAAAAAGACGTATCTAAGTAAACAGTCTGATCACCTGGGCAATAAAATGGTCCGGTGGCAGCTGTTGCGCTACCACAGGCCGAACTGACTTGACCATTGAACAAGCGCAATGCAGGTTCTTGATAAGTACTACCGCCTTCATTAAATACTTGATGCTAAACTGCTTCGGTGTCGGCGAGCACCACTTTAACAAACCTAGTATCACGGCTGTCATCATTGGCAACTTCAGTCGATGCACTCGTACCGCCACCTGCCACAACTTGCCCTGTTTGTAACGCAGTCATCGGATTTACTCCGAAAACTAGCCATAGAATACCAGCGATGATAATACCGCCAATACCGCCACCAATCATCTTACCGCCACCGCTGCTTGTTCGAACATTAGAGCTACCACGCCTACCTTGCCATTTCATAGTTACTCTCCTCAAATATATAGGCCGTTGCTTATTTTTTTCTTACCCTTTTTACTTCTGGAATTCGTTGGCGCTTAGCCAGTGTTCTTATAGCGTATTAAGCAGTTAAAAATAAACACATCACTTCACGATTTTACAAAATTTTATTTATAAGTTACCTAATTGTTGCTGTATACACTAGTTATCCAATTGTCTAATCCATACTTGACCTTCTAATTATCAACACTTGCAAAACCTTGATATCATTAGGTTTTAGTGCTATATTTTCATTAATTATACGCAGATTATTCCTAAATAATATATTAAAAGTTATATCAAAGCATGATTAACTAATATTATTCACTACTTTACTGTTACTTAATTGTACAACCTATTTTCATTTCAAAGGAAAGAGTATAGAATGCGTGAAAGCTGAGTAGCTGTAACTAAGATTAGTTGACTTTCGAAATATCTCGAAAGCTCAAATCTTTGCTGCGGCTACTCCTTCCTCATTTCATTTTCTGGAGAATACTTATATGAAACTTAAATTACTTGCTCTAGCCGGTATCATGACTGCAACTATGGGCATCACTGCCTGTGACAGCAACACAGAAAACGCTGCTGAAGATTTATCTGACGCACAAGAAGAAGTGCAAGACGCTTCTGAAGAGCTAAACGAAGCTGACGCAGGTGTACCTACTGCTGATGCCGAAGCTGCGGTTGCTGCTGCTGAAGCAGATGTAGCTGACGCTCAAGTTGCTACTGCTACTGACGAAATGGATGCTGAAGTACCTGTTGATGGCACTACTACTAGCGTTGATATGGCTAGCAATACTGAAGCCGCTGACGCAGCTGATGAAGTGGTTGTTGTTGAAGAGCCAGTTGCTGAGTAATCTTTATCACTACAGTAAACGTGTCAAATATTAAAAAGAGAGCTTAGGCTCTCTTTTTTTGTGTTCGTTTTATTATGGGCTACGCTTATTTAAGACTAAGTTCACTCATCAAACCACGCGCTGCTTCAGCACTGAGTAAGTACGGATTAAAATCAACCGTAGTAGAATATTTGGTGGTGTATCAAAAAGTATGCTGAGTAAATAAAGGAGGGGTGCCAGTCAAAGCAAAGATGCTATATTTGAGGTTATGAAGACACAAATAGAGATTAATTGCCCCGACTGTCACAGCACCAGTTTAAAGAAAAACGGTATAAAAATCTATGGTAAGCAAAACTACCAATGCAAAGACTGTAAACGTCAATTCATTGGCGACCACGCCATTACCTATCAGGGTTGCCACTCTAAAATAGAGCATAAGATACGACTGATGATAGTACGAGGCTGTAGTGTTAGAGACATTGCCACTATCACCTCTGTCAGCATTGGCAAGATACTAAGCACCATAGGCTCATCGATCTATAAGATCTCACCAAAGCAGCATTACTACTCGCGTTTAGAAGTTGATGAGTTCTGGACATACGTACGTTGCAAGAAGCAGAAGGTATGGTTAATCTACGCCTATGACCGTGATACTGGTGAGATTGTTGCCCATGTTTGGGGTAAACGTGATTTAGCCACGGCCAGAGCGCTTCGAGCTCGTCTTAAGAAACTTAAGGTGAGCTATGGTTCAATCAGCATGGACAACTGGGATAGCTTTAAAACCGCCTTCAAGGCAGACCCTAAGCAGATTGGTAAAAGATATACTGTTGGCATAGAAGGTAATAATTGCCGTTTAAGACACCGATTGAGGCGAGCAGTTAGAAAGACTTGTGCTTTTTCTAAGAAACTTGATAATCATTTTAAGACGTTCAATATGGTGTTCTTTTATATCAATTATGGTTATGTCTAATGCCAGCATACTTTTTGAAACACCACCAAATTATTAACTACACATCAAATAAACGCTCGTCAACTTGTTGACGAAACTTTTGACCCGTTTTAAAGGTTACTACACGGCGCGCAGAGACCGCAACAGGCTCACCTGTTTTTGGATTACGCCCTGGGCGGCTGCTTTTGTCTTTAAGCTCAAAATTCCCAAAACCTGAAAGCTTGACCTCTTTTCCATCGATTAAACTTTCTGATAATTCATCAAAAAAATTCTCCACCAAACAGCGCCCTTCTTGGCGAGTTAAGTCAAGGTGACTCATCAAATGCTCAATCATGTCAGATTTGGTTAAGGTGCTCACAGTACGACTCCTATGCTATGTCGTGATGTCGGGTATTATTGTTCAACGGTATGCTGACTAATCCTAGCTATTATAAAGGTTTTTGCGAGGCTTTTTAGTAAAGCTTGCCATAAAAACCTTTATTAATAACCAGTTAGCTTTATTTACGAAGAATATGAATTTGTCGATCCTACTATTTATAAAGATTCAGATTAAAATAGGGCTAGCAACTCATAATATATTGATAGTATAACTTGGCGTTAACTGTCGCGTAACTGCGCGTTATGCTGCTGAGTTAAAGCTTGAATAACCTTATCTGTCGAAACTTTTACTGCCTCATCCGATAAGGTTTGCGCGCTGTCTTGCCATATTAGCGCAAACGCTAATGAGCGTTGACCGGTCGGCACATGCTCACCTTGATAGACATCGAACAACCATAGATCCGTCAATAGCGCTCCTGCAGCGTCACGCATTGTTGCCTGTAGGGTTTGTAAGCTAATATCACTATCTATAAAAATGGCAATATCACGGCGCACTTGTGGAAACTTACTGGGTGTCGTTATGCTATGTTGCTCACGAGTTAACGTCAATAGTGGCGCTAACGCTAATTGTGCTACCCAGGTGGCTGGTAAATCCAACTGCTTGGCAGTATTGGGATGCAATTGACCAAGCCAGCCAACATAGTGATCATCGATATACAGTTTCGCGCTTTGGCCAGGGTGTAGAAAGTCCAGCTCGCTGCGCTCATAGCGAATACGCGCGCCATCCAGCTGTACAGGTAGCAACTGTTCAATGTCGTGTTTAAGATCATAAAAATCTATTGCGCGATTTTGATAGGCTTGTTCATCCCAAATATCACCAACCGCAACCAAAGCAATACTAGGCGTTTGTACCAACTCGCTGACGCTATGACCAACAAAGCTAAGACCAGTCTCAAAAAAACGAACACGCGGCTGCTGACGATTCAGATTATATTGTACGCAAGGCAGTAAGCTTGATAACAGGGTACGGCGCATGACTGCCAAATCGCTAGATATCGGATTGGCGAGCGCCAATAAGGCTCCGAGCGCCTCATCATCAATCAGAGCTTCTAATTTTGCATCACTAAAACTGAAACTAATGGCTTCCATATAACCAGTATCAACCAGCGCCAGTTTCATCTCATGAGTTAAATCAGCGGTATCGTCATAATCCATGCTAACTTGCAAGTGCGGCAAGGTGCTGGGAATATTGTCATAGCCATAAATACGGGCAATCTCTTCGATTAAATCTTCTTTGATAGTCATATCAAAGCGATACGATGGCGGTGTACAAATCAGTTCAGCGCCTTGATGTTCTACGACAAAGCCCAACTGGGTTAGGATTCGTACCATTATTGCCGGATCAATCTCGATGCCGATGACATCGCGCACTTTAGCAATCGGTAAGGTAATCGGCGCACGTGCCGGCAAGTGGTTGCTATGCTCAGCAGTGACTATTTGCCCTGCTTTACTGCTTGTAATACGTGTTATCAAATCACAAGCGCGTGCCAGTGCCAACACCGGTAACTCAAAATCCACCCCACGCTCAAAGCGTTGTGAAGCATCGGTATGTAGACCAAAACGACGCGCACGCCCAGCGATAGCTAATTGACTAAAGAATGCGCTCTCTAACACAATATTAGTAGTGCTATCAGTCACACTACTGCGCTGACCACCCATGATACCGGCCAGCGCCAACACGCCTTGATCATCAGCGATTACTAATTCATCACCAGTTAGGCTAATAGTTTGCTCATTAAGCAGAGTGATGCTTTCTTTAGGTTGCGCTAAACGAACAGTAATATCACCAACGATAGTATCGGCATCAAAAGCATGTAACGGTTGGCCGAGCTCCATCAGCACGTAGTTGGTCACATCGACTAAAAAATTATGGCTGCGTAACCCTGATTGAATCAACGCATCTTGCAACCATTTCGGACTATCAACACTACGATCAATATCATTAATAGACTGTAATAAATAGCGCGGACAAGCTTCTATTGCGCTTACCGTTACCGCAGGCGTAGCAGCAGCGTCATCAGCAGTGTTTGATTCCGCAGTAGGAATAATAGGAAGCTGCATAGGCAAGTCATTAATAACCGATATTTCGCGGGCGATACCGCGTACGCTAAAGCAGTCACCGCGATTGGGCGTGATAGAGATATCAAATATTTGATTGTTTAACCCTAAATAATCACGGATATCAGCGCCAACAGGCGCATCATCAGGCAGCTCAAGCAAACCATCTAGCGCATCGACTAAATCAATTTCAGAAGCGCCGCATAACATACCATTTGAGGCGATACCGCGTAGCTCACTTTCTTTAATTTTGAAGCCTTTACTGTCACTGCTTGGCAATACTGCGCCAACAGTCGCAACCGGCGCTTTCATACCGACTCGGACATTAGGAGCGCCGCAGACAATCTGTAATGGCTCATCGCTACCAATATTGACCTGAGTAACACGTAGCTTATCCGCATCAGGGTGCGGTTCGACACTAATTACCTCACCGACTATCACGCCACTAAACGGACGTGCGACAGCATAGCGGTCATCAATCTCAAGTCCCGCCATAGTGAGCTGTTCGGCCAGCTGCTCACTGGTGTTAGCAGGGTTTACCCATTGACGTAGCCATTGTTCGCTGATTTTCATAAATATCTCGGATCAAAATATCAAAATAAATGCAATAAAATAGCTATTACAGCCGTGTTATTTACCTATTGCTGCGGGTTCGTTACTTGAATCATTTAGCCAAATTGCTTTAAGAAGCGCACATCATTTTGGAAAAACAAACGCAAATCATCGATACCGTAATATAGCATTGCGAAGCGCTCAATACCCATACCAAAGGCGAAGCCAGTATATTTATCGGCATCAATACCGCAGTTGGTCAACACCTGTGGATGTACCATACCGCAGCCCATCACCTCTAACCATTTGCCATTTTCGTCTAAAATATCGACTTCAGCAGAAGGCTCAGTGAAGGGGAAAAACGACGGACGGAAACGGACCGTTAGCTCTTTGGCAAAAAATGCCTGTAAAAACTCGCTAATTAAGCCTTTAAGCTCAGCAAAGGTGCTCAACTCGGTAACCATTAAGCCTTCTAGTTGATGAAACATCGGCGAATGGGTTTGGTCTGAATCATTGCGATAAACGCGACCGGGACAAATAATACGAATCGGCGGCGCGGTTTGTTCCATCGTACGAATTTGTACCGGACTGGTGTGGGTACGTAATAGATAGTGCGCATCAAAATAAAATGTATCATGCATGGCACGTGCGGGATGATGAGACGGAATGTTTAGCGCCTCGAAGTTATAATAGTCGCTTTCGACTTCAGGGCCAGTCGCCACATTAAAGCCTGCTTGCACAAAGAACTGCTGCATACGCTGGGTAATCATAGTGACTGGATGCAAATGGCCTTTTTGACCACCGCGCGCTGGCAAAGTAATATCAATACTTTCGGCTTCAAGCTTGGCGTTTAAAGCGGCAACTTCTAGCTGCTGCTGCTGCTCGGTCAGCGCCTGCTGGATACGGCTGCGCACTTGATGTAACCAGCCACCGTAGGTTTTTTTATCACCGCTATCAAGTTTGCCTAATTGCTTTGACCAGCCGGTTAGTGAGCTCTTTTTACCCGTAAGTTGCACACGTAAATTTTGTAATGCAGGCACATCAGCAGCTTGGTTAATTAAGGACTCAGCAGCGTTAGCAAAATCAATTAATTGAACCTCACTCAGCTCATTAATTTCAGTGGATAAGGTTGGTAGCGCCAACAAATCGGCCGTAGCAGCAGGGGTAGTCATAAGACGCATCATTCCTGATTTAAACAGACTATTAATTGTAAGGGTTTGACCAAATATTGCAAACCATTTACCCGGTCATTTTTTAAATAAAGACTATGGGAACAATGGCTTGAGTATTTAAACGATTGATTTAGACAACTGATTTAGACGGCTATAAGAGCAACCAATTACCCATGCCAGTCAGCAATACTGAGCAGTAATTAGAATAGGTAATATAAAAAAAGCCACCGACCAGCGGTAGCTTTTATTAATATCGTGTTATTAATTAATAGTAAACTCATATGTTCAAACACTCATTACTTTTAATCTAATAAAGCATTTAAACGAATTTAATATTTACGCCAAAGCTGCTTTTGCTTTTTCGACCAATACGCTGAAAGTTGCTGCATCATTCATAGCGATGTCAGCAAGTACGCGACGGTCAACAGTAATGTTGGCATGTTTCATACCGTTAATAAAGCGGCTGTAGCTTAAGCCGTTTAAACGTGCACCAGCATTAATACGTGCAATCCAAAGACGACGGAAAGTACGTTTTTTGTTGCGACGGTCACGATATGCATATTGACCAGCTTTGGTCACTGCTTGTACCGCTACACGATAAACACGTGAACGGGCACCGTAGTAGCCTTTTGCACGCTTTAAGATTTTTTTGTGACGGCGATTCGCCTGTACACCACGTTTTACACGGGCCATAATTTACTCCAAGATACTTTTAATTAATATTAAGTAATCAGCGACAAACAAAGTTGTCAGATTGCAAAGTCAAATAAAATTCAGATGACTGAATTTAAATGACGATAGTCGACTAGATGTATGGGCACATGCGACGAACTGCTGATTCGTCAGACTTGTCCACCATCTTAAGACCGCGCAACTGGCGAATACGCTTAGCTGACTTCTTGGTCAAAATATGGCTCTTGTTTGCTTGCTTGCGCTTAAAGCCGTTCGCTGTTCTTTTAAAGCGTTTGGCTGCGCCGCTTTTGGTTTTCATCTTCACTTTCATAAGTGATTGCCTCTTGATCTTTGTTAGAACCTGGTCGTCAAATAGGTGTTGCTGGCATGTTGTATTTAATCTGTTTTAACTAAATAATAGCCAACTCTCTATTTGCCTCGAGGTGGGAGGCGCTATTTTAGCAGATACAGCACTATTTTGCCAAGCAAAGTTTTAATAACGGTTTTAATCGGCATGGTGTTGTTTATTATTTGTATTTTTCATCCATATCACGTTAATCTAACGTCACAACCCTGGTTTTTAGATTTATTTTTTTATAAAAACTCAGATAAGGTATAATTAATAATGACAGCGTCGATATTGCGATCAAAATCACCCGTATGTATGATGGCTCTTTAGTAGCAAAAGCGCGGCAGCGCTTTATTAATTACGACTTTCGCTTAAATAAAGTGGTGACCTTTAATAACACCATTAGAGCAGCATTAGACCCTCATCCGTTTGTACTTTGATTGTGTCCTAAAGTTTGTCATAAATAATAGTATTATAAAAAACCATTTTATAGAAAGCCATGCTATGAAATTTTAACGTCACAGGCTTTGTTATTATGCCCTTATTAGCAACCCTACTACTCATTCACAACTTATAAGATGACAGAGATATTATGACTTTACCTGCTTGGCTGACTGCGATAAGTTTCAACGCTGATGGACTGATACCTGCGATTGCGCAAGATCATCAATCAGGACGTATTTTGATGATGGCATGGATGAATGCTGAAGCGCTACAACTAACGGCAGAAACCCAGACTGCGGTTTATTTTTCGCGTTCGCGCGCCAAACTGTGGCATAAAGGAGAAACCTCCGGCCATACCCAGCAAGTGCATGATATTCATCTAGACTGTGATGCGGATGTCATTGTACTTAGTGTCACCCAAGTTGGTGGCATCGCTTGTCATACTGGGCGTGAGTCTTGTTTTTATCAGCGCCTAGATTTGTCAGGGCAAACCCCTGAATGGCAAACGGTAGATAAGGTATTAAAAGATCCTGCGGACATTTATAACTCAGATAAACATAGCTCGAATAAACCTGCTGATTCTGACCATAAAATTGAGGATGTTAGCCTTACTGATGATGATAATATTAAAGCTGATAGCACTACTAAAACTGACAATGTACCTATTTTGCAACAGCTTGACCGAGCGTTAGCTGAGCGTAAACACGCTGATGCAGATAGCTCTTATGTCGCCAGTTTATACGCGAAAGGTCTTAATAAAATATTAGAAAAAGTAGGTGAAGAAGCCACCGAAAGTATCATTGCTGCCAAAGACTTCGCGAGTAGCAACGAACAAACAGACAAAGCGCAGTATGATGCTGCGCGCGATGAGCTGATCTATGAAGTAGCAGATGTCTGGTTTCATACTTTAGTGGGATTGGCATGGTTCGATATTGAATCAGATGCGGTACTAAATGAGCTGGGACGGCGCTTTGGCCTATCAGGGATTGATGAAAAGGCGGCTCGGCAGTCTTAAGCTGTCTGTTAGGTCAACGGAATTGTCGCGTGTGTGATTAGTGTTGTTTTCACCTTTTTAGTGACCGCGCACGTTATAATGAGCCTTATCACCTTCAAAATAATTATTGTCTTAGTATTCGTTGACATCAAACTTTAATATTTGACGGTTACCATACGGCTGATAAACTTAAAGTGCTAATATAGAGATTAGCCTAACCAAGATATAAGGATACCCATTATGGGCAGTTTTTCCATTACGCATTGGTTGATTTTATTAGTAGTAGTGGTGGTCGTATTTGGCACCGCCAAGCTTAAGAATGCGGGTAAAGATTTGGGCGGTGCGGTAAAAGGCTTTAAAGAAGCGGTCAAAGACGACAATGCAGAACATGCCAAAAAACATCGTGTTCTGGATCATGATGCCAGCTCGCGTGCTTCAAACACCTCATCTGATACCAATATAGATAGCACTAAGATTGACGATATTGACATCAGTCCTGCCCCTGCTGATGATAAGCATAAGGTATAATCTGCGCAGCGTTTGGATAATGATATTAAATAGCATATTAATGAATATATTTGAAAGTTATGTTTGATATCGGGTTTTCTGAGTTACTCTTGTTTGGCGTCATTGCCTTAATTGTCCTAGGCCCAGAAAAACTGCCGCAGGCCGCGCGTACGGCTGGGAAATGGTATGCCAAAATTCGCCGTACGGTTTCGACTCTACAGTCTGAGATAGAAGCGGAGCTCGACTTGGCTGAGACTCGGCAACAAATGCAAAATGAGCTTGCCAAAATTCGCCAGACTGAAGCAGATATGAAGCGTGAGATAGCAGAAATGCGCGGCAATATGCAAGAGTTTGAATCCTCGCAAAATCAAAGTCTAAAAGCAACGCAGAAGACTGCTGCTTCTCATGAGCAAGCTGAGCGAAAACAGAACACTCCGGCAGAGTTTGATTATTCTTACGGGCAAGACCAGCAGCGCAATCAACAACAAAACCAAATGGCAGAAGCAACGACAACGCCATTTGAAGCTGATTCGATCGATAGCAGTGAGGATAGCGCTGCGAAAAAACCTACTCTGGCCGTTCAGCCTATTATTACCAAACCATGGGAAAATATGTGGTTTCTCCTTGGTGCCTATGATAAAGCGCGTCGCCTACCCCCGCCGCCACACCTCCCTAACTATCACGCTGATATCTTATTGCATACTGGTTTAGATAAAAAAGCGCAGGCTGACCTATTAGATACGGTTTCGTCAGATACGGTTTATTCAGAGGCTCTAGCCAATCAGCCAGACAAACTTACCTCTTTAAATAAACAGCAGGTGGATTAATGGGTCTGTTTAAACGGCAAAAAAGCCGGCAAGAGAAAATAGTAGGCTCAGAAGCTGATACATCGGAAGACAGTACATCAAAAGACAGCGCCAAAACTCAGACGGATATCGATAACAACGAAAAGTCTGATGATATATTGAGTACGCTTGCTGATATGCCGATTACCGAGCACTTAATTGAGCTGCGGTCGCATTTGATCAAAATATGTGTGGCGGTTTTAATTATATTTTTAGCATTAGTAGGATTTTCACGCGAGCTATACGACTTTTTATCTGACCCATTGGTCGCTCAGTTGCCGCCTAATTCGACCATGATTGCAACAGACATCACTTCCAACTTTATGGCACCCATACGCCTGACCATATTTGTCGCTGCATTTTTTGCGATGCCTTATATTTTGTATCAAATCTGGTCCTTCGTCGCCCCTGGCTTATATAAAAAAGAAAAGAAAGTCGCTATCCCAGTATTGCTGTCTTCTATTTTTCTATTTTATGCGGGTGTCGCTTTTGCTTACTTTGTCGTGCTCAAAGGGGTCTTGAAGTTTTTTATCATGTTCGCCCCGCAGAATGTATTGCCAATGACCGATATCGACAGTTATTTGAGCTTTGCCTTAAAGTTATTTATGGTCTTTGGGCTGACTTTTGAGATTCCCGTGGTGACCTTATTGTTGATATTGGCCGGCATCGTCTCCATTCAGACTCTAGAGGATAAGCGCCGTTATATTATTGTCGGCTGTTTTGTCATCGCGGCTGTGGTAACACCGCCCGATGGTGTATCGATGTTAATGCTGGCGATTCCGATGTGGTTATTGTTTGAGCTAGGATTGTTATTGGCTAAAATATTAATTAAAGAAGATCGTAACAGCACCTTAACATTAGACAAAGAAGTCGCAGACAACGAATAGCCTCATATCAAATAAAGCTATTCGCTAATATGGCTCATCCGCTTAGGAACTCAGCTTTTAATTCACTGTCTATTATCATGACTTACTGTCACAATCATTGTTCACCAGCCAGCCATTGTCTATTCAGTGGCTTTTTTTACCCCCATCACTTTATAGCCATGTTTTAGTATTTTAGGTAACATTATTATGTCAGCATCTATGCCCGCTTATATGAGCCATCCTACCGATGAGCAGCTAAACGCACTCAATATGGCGATGGATCAAAAGTCATTTAAAGTGGTGGCCTATGCTGGCGCGGGTAAAACGACCACGCTAAAACTTATTGGCGAGAGGCTGCGTGGACGCGGTTTATATTTGGCCTTCAACAAAGCTATTGCCAATGACGCACGGCAAAAATTTCCTTCACATGTGGATTGCCGTACTTTTCATTCATTAGCTTATCGGCATGTTCCCCGCGATATTACAGCAAAGTTATCACTACCAAGATTTTCACCCAAACGTCTTGGGGATGACTTAGGCTTGCAACCGGTGCAAGTACGTCGGCAGATGGATGGGATAAATAAATACATTACCTTAACCCCAGCGAGACTGGCGCGCTTCGTCAGTGACGCCGTGAGTAACTTTTGTAGCACGCATGCCAGCTATCCTGCTCCACGCCATATCGAATTTCCCAAGTGGCTTGATGAGTCTGATGCCGATCAATTGCGTGAGATGCTCTATCCTGCCGTGGAACAGCGCTGGTTACAGTCTATTGATGCCCGTCATCCAGCGGGAATCGGTCATGATATTTATCTCAAACTGTGGGCATTGTCCAAGCCCAGTATCCCTGCTGACTTTATCTTATTTGATGAAGCGCAAGATGCGGATCCCTTAATGATGGGAATTTTGACCCAGCAATCAAAACAAGTTATTTATGTTGGCGATGCCCATCAGCAAATCTATGAGTGGCGTGGTGCGGTCAATGCGATGAAAAAATTGCCACTTCCGCAAACCTTGTTGACCCAGTCGTTTCGCTTTGGTGAGCCTATTGCGGATATTGCCAATACCTTACTGAAGGCACTACAAGAAGAGGTGCCGCTAAAAGGCAATCCCAATAAGTATTCATCGACTGAAAAAGGCATGGTACATAGTAAAAAAGATGCCATTCTGTGCCGTACTAATGCCGCCGCAATGTCACAATTATTGACTGGGCTTAAGCTAGGTCACCGCGTGGCGCTACAAGCCGATACTGACCGCATGCTGAAGTTTTGTCAGGCGGCAGAAAACTTAAAAAACGGCAAATCTGCTTATGGCGTCCCTGAGCTGGCGTATTTTTATAATTGGTCGGATGTGCAAGAGTATTCTGAAACCTCTGAAGGTAGTGATCTTAAAACCTTGGTTAAGCTGGTGGACGATCATGGCACTAGGGTCTTAAGCCAAGCGGTTAATAGCCTAACCAGTATTGAAAATGCCGATTATGTCATTTCAACCGCTCATAAAGCCAAAGGCCTGGAATGGGGACGCGTACAGCTCGATGATGACTTTTATTATGATGTTACAACCAATGCTGTAAAAATCAGCCCCGAAGAGTTACGGTTACTATATGTCGCCTGTACTCGCGCCCAAAGTAATTTAGATATTAATAATATTCAAAGCTTAATTTCAGGACTACAAACGGGTAAAAAGGTGATTTATGGAGCCTAGTCGCATTTTCTTTTTAAACCCTTTTGATTGCGCCATTTTATAATGATGACTAACCACAGATGAACAGTATTCAACAACCTAATCCACTCTCTCAGCAATTTGAAACTCGGCAAAATAAGTTACAGCAATTATTTGCGCAGCCGGTACGCCTCCTCGCGCCTATGGAAGGCTTGACCGATCCCTTGATGCGGCAAATATTAACTCAAATTGCGTCAGATTTAGGTCGGCCTTATGATTGGTCAATCAGTGAATTTATTCGGGTCACCCAGCATGTGTTACCGGCCCATGTTTTTTATAGATATGTCCCTGAGCTACATCAGGATGCCAAGACGGATACTGGCACCCCTATTCATATACAGCTATTAGGTAGTGAAGCGCAGTTAATGGCAGAAAATGCGGCGTATGCTGCTGAGCTTGGTGCGCCTGCTATCGATATCAACTTTGGTTGTCCTGCCAAGACCGTCAATAGTCATCGGGGTGGCTCTGTGCTGTTGGATGAGCCTGCGGTTATGTATGACATTATCAGTGCAGTACGCCAAGCCGTTCCCGCCCATATTCCAGTATCCGCGAAAATTCGATTGGGTTATACCGACACCAGTAGGATGGATGATATTCGTGGCGCTATAGCCGATAGTGGTGCAGATTGGTTGACCATTCATGCCCGTACTAAGACCCAAGGCTATAAACCGCCTGCTTATTGGGAAAAGATTCAAGCCTTTAATTCGCTCAAGATACCAGTGATTGCCAATGGTGAAATTTGGACTGCCGAGCAAGCCCATTCTTGCATGCAGCAAGCGGGTACAGCGCATTTGATGTTAGGTCGGGGGGCGATTACCCGTCCGGACTTAATTGCACGTGTAGATAGCTCAGCAAATAATCCTATGAACGAGGCTAAGGAATTATCGTGGCAAGACTTGATAGCCCATCAGATTAAATTCTTAGAAGGTCAGGCTAAAACTGATGTGGTATTAGTCGGTCGTTATAAGCAATGGCTGGGCATGCTGACTAAAGGTTATAACGAGGCGCAAACCTTGTGGGATCAGATTAAACGTGAAAAAAATAAAGCCGTTATCATTAGTGCGCTACAAACCAGCACGCATCAATAACAAATTGCCGCTTTTGTTGGATATAGTCAAACCAATTCAAAAACGATGCAGTGCTGCTGGGATGCTACTGTAACAAACGTTTTGCAGCATCGAGTCACGCTTGCAAACAGCAAGCCAGAAAAATTTATACCAGTAGCACGTTGTTATAAGCATATCTTTTTTATATTGAATCAACTATATACTTTATTCGATAGCGATTTTAAAAAAAGTTAAAATAGAAACTATTAAGCACTAACTCGAATGGCTAGATAAAACAGCATCAGGCAACAAGCGATCGATAATCCCCATAATATTGAGCGAAACGTCGCTAAATTAGTAATGTATGCAGCGCCATAACCGATGCGAATAATCACGTATAGCCACGCTAAATTATTAATAATGGCTTGCGGTACGAAGAATAGCATGGCAACCACTACCGCCACTAAAAATACCGGCAGAGTCTCATAGCTGTTCTGCTGGGCAGCATTGGCGCGAGCTGCTTTACCTGTCGTTTGCTGTAAAAAATTACGCGGATGTGCATTGTCTGCTAAATTAAAACCACCAAACATCTTTGCCAACAGTGCAAACGCTAACGGCAGTAAACTTGCCACCACCATTGCCCATATCGCCGCCGCTGCTGTATCAGGGATAAATCCAAATAGTGCATTCATCAGTATTTCTGCCCCTACCCTACAATAATTTCAAAATCATGGGTGATATGCACCCCACCTTGTACCAACATCCGGCTGGCTGAACAGTATTTTTCTGCTGATAAGTGGATCGCTTTTTCGACCTGTTTGTCTTTGATATCTTGACCAGTCACCACAAAGTGCATATGAATATCGGTATATACCGCTGGAACAGTTTCGGCACGCTGTGCCGTTAGCTCACAACGCACGTCGACCAGGTCTTGGCGCGACTTTTGTAAAATTGCCACTACATCGTAGCTGGCACAGCCACCAAGCCCTAACAAGATCAGCTCCATTGGGCTGGCGCCTTTTTCTTTATCGGCATCTATTTGCACGTTATGACCTGATGGTGACACCCCCATAAAGGCTTTATCTTCTTGCCAAGTGACGCTTGCTTTTGATTCTGCCATTACTAATAATCCTTTTTTATATCACTGATTAAGCCAGTTAAACGGTCTTTATTGATTGGTATTATTGCTTTATAGTTGCGTTACGCTCTAGTGTAGCACAGGCCAAAACAGGATTTTATAGAGCAACTGTCATCTGCCTTGATTTGATGTATGGGTGTCTTTTATCTTAGCAGCTAACCGAATAAAACATTGTGCAGAGATGACTAATATTTGACTAGGTCGATGGTTTCAAAGCGTTTACAAAACCAAATTCATAACCCTTTGATTTTAAAAGCTTAAATTCGTGAAACATTTTATAGCAAAATATTGTTACACATTTTGACTGATTCTTGGTTTAATAATGGCAATGAATCTTATTTTAATAGGGTACCGATACCAGTCACCTTATAATAATTATGATTGCTGTCGCTTTATCATATTGAAATAAGCTGTTTTTTAAGCAATTTAAAAGGTTGAGTCATGATAGATACAGACGGCTTTCGCGCCAATGTCGGTATCATCTTGGCAAATACACAAGGACAAGTTCTGTGGGCAAAACGTATTGGTCACAATGCTTGGCAGTTCCCCCAAGGCGGTATCGACCGAGGAGAGACGCCAGTAGATGCAATGTATCGCGAGCTCTGGGAAGAAGTCGGCTTACACCCGCGTCATGTGGACTTATTAGCAGTCACGCAAGACTGGCTGCGCTACCGTCTGCCAAAACGTTATGTACGTCATGGACAATATCCGCTGTGTATTGGGCAAAAACAGAAATGGTTTTTGTTACGCTTAGATGAACTGAACACCCAACATATCCGCTTTGATGAGGGTAAACCGGAGTTTGACCATTGGCAATGGGTCAGCTATTGGTACCCACTCGGACAAGTGATTCACTTTAAACGCGGGGTATATCGCCGCGCATTACAAGAGCTGGTGCGTGAGCTACCCCTTAAACAAGAGCTGATTATCCCTGAACAGGACAATCATTTATCGCTATAATTTTGTCGTTATAATAAGTCATGGCTGCTCGACATAACCATTACTTTATAACCGTTACTTTATAAAGTTTACCTTTAGTAAGAATGTCTGTCCTAGTGTCTACTTTAACGCTAGGACAGACATTTTTTTGTGCCGAATATATCTCAGCAGGATTGTTCTTTATGGGTTTTAGTGAACTTAACTGGCTTTAAACCATGTCACTGTTGAATTCACGACTGATAAGCGTTGTGGTATATCTTGATTCACTCAAGCTTTGCTCATCCGCCTCTGTATCAAGGTTTGATACACTGAGCGTCAATATACTTTGAGTACGTGTGCCATAGTTTGGCATTGCTTTATCACTACCTGTTAACTCAGCAGGCTCAATATAGATAGAGGATAATGCTTGTTCAATCTCAATAGCAACGCCCGTTTCGGGTAACTTATCTATTGGCGCTAAAGTGCTGTCGGACATGACCGTAAAGGCAGCGTCTTGCCAGTATTCAGGCGAGCTGTTCTCGCCAATCAGCGGTAGCACTTCTTGACGTAGCCTTCCGCGCAACCGCTCAGTTTTAAACCAAGCCTCTTCCGGCTGACCATTAGAGAATACGTGCAAACCTGCATGTAACGGCGTGGGCGCATGACCACGATTATTAACAATAACTGCTTGTCTGGCATCGCCGATAATGAGGTTAAAGCCAGCATAGTCCTGTAAACTAATCTGCCGCGCAAAGGTCATGGGACTCAGGGTACTGGTCAAAAAATCGGTCACTAACTCGCCGCGAGAGCGCTCGTTCGAGCTTGCCTGCACACCATCACGAAAGTTTAACACCGCCGCCCAACGTCCATTTTGGTGATAGCATTCGTTGTGATTATCTTCTTGAATACTGTTTTGACTGCTATTTTGCCTGTCATTTTGGCTATGAATGCCTAGCCACGTGCCGCCACTTTGAGAGTCACGTCCAGCATAGATAGGTTTGTCCGGCCATTGATGTAGCGACTCGGTCGGACGCTGCAAAAACTCATCGCGATTAGACAATAATACGAGCGGCACCTCATCAAACAACTGCCAAGCGATGGCGACAATACACATAACATTTCCTAAATTATTCTTATTTAATTGATGAGTAATTCAATGACGGCTATTTGAATTATTTAAACATTGACTATAGCATAGCTTTATTCTGTCTCATTCATTTGCTGTCAGTCACAAACAAATACTGATTGGTTGAACTTATAGTTTTTCTGACTCTATTACTATATCGCCTTAACTTTTAAATTAGCAGTCGGTTATGACCTAGTCATAGTAGTAATACAGTATTCTCGAAGAGCGAAATTTGCTATGATGAGCAGCATCTTATTACCAATATTATGATTCCCTTATGATGATTCATCCTCAGTATGATCCTGTAGCGTTAGCACTTGGACCTATCGAAGTCCACTGGTACGGCTTGATGTACTTGCTGGCGTTTGCTGCCGCTTACGGGTTGGCATGGTATCGCAGTACTAAACGCGATAATTGGTCAACTGATATGGTATCTGACCTCGTATTTTATGGGGCACTAGGAGTGATATTAGGCGGTCGTATCGGTTATGTGCTGTTTTATCAGTTCGGCGAATTTATACAAAACCCTGCTTATTTATTAAAAGTCTGGGAAGGCGGCATGTCGTTCCATGGCGGTTTTATTGGCGTCATGTTAGGCATGTTATTTTTTGCACGTAAATACAAAAAAAATGCTTTTCAAGTACTCGACTTCATCGTTCCTTGTGTGCCGACGGGTCTGTTATTTGGGCGTATAGGCAATTATATTAACGGTGAGCTGTGGGGACGGGTTTCTGATGGTGGCTATAACTGGCTAATGTATTTCCCACAAGCAGCTTCCTTTGACATGCAACAGCTCCAAGCTAATCCAGACTTGCAGGAATTGATGACTGAGGTGAATGGCCAGTATCTGTTGCCACGTCACCCTTCACAATTATATGAAGCCTTTGCAGAAGGATTATTGTTATTTCTCTTTCTATGGTGGTACTCATCCAAACCACGGCCACGCATGGCAGTAACCGCCGTATTCTTGCTGGGATATGGCCTAAGCCGCTTTATCATTGAGTTCTTCCGCCAGCCAGACGCTGATCAAGGATTTATCCTATTAGGTTGGATGACCAAAGGGCAAATATTGACTGCACCGATGGTTATTCTAGGCCTTATCATGTTGATTTATGCCTATAAGAACAGCGTTTATGATTGGGGCAAACAATCAGCTTATTAAGCCGACAGAATTAACCGAATATAAAACTTAAAGAAATTAAGATATAAAACTATTTAGATAGATTAAATATTTATAAAAGTTGAGAGCTATGATTACGACTAAAAATGAGCAAGCTTATCTCGATTTGCTTCGCCATGTCCTTAAAAATGGTACAGAAAAAGACGATCGTACTGGAACTGGTACGCTTAGCCACTTTGGCGCGCAGTTACGTTTTGACTTAACGTCGGGCTTTCCATTATTAACCACGAAAAAAGTTCATTTTAAATCTATCGCCTATGAGCTGCTCTGGTTTTTAACGGGCAGCACTAATGTGGATTACTTACAGCAGCATAATGTCCGGATTTGGAATGAGTGGGCAACGGCTGAGCAGACTGCTCGTTTTAATCGTCCTGCTGGTGATTTAGGGCCTATCTATGGGCATCAGTGGCGTAATTATGGTGCCAGTAAGCACGAAGATGGTAGCTACAACAGTGTTTATAATGACGATGGCATTGACCAAATCACTAACGTTGTTAATCAAATAAAAACCAATCCCAACTCACGGCGCTTGATAGTTTCTGGCTGGAACCCATGCGAAGCCGAGCAAGTCGCATTGCCGCCTTGTCATACGATGTTTCAGTTCTTTGTAGCAGACAATAAGCTATCTTGCCAGCTGTATCAGCGTTCGGCTGATTTGTTCTTAGGCGTGCCTTTTAATATTGCTAGCTATGCGCTCTTAACCCATATGGTAGCGCAAGTTTGTGGCCTTGAAGTTGGCGAATTTATCTGGACCGGTGGTGATTGTCATATTTACCAAAACCACCGTGAACAAGCTGAATTACAGTTGACCCGCACGCCTTATGCGTTGCCGACCTTAACGCTAAATCCTGATGTTAAAGATATTTTTGCTTTTGAGTATGATGACATTAGCATTGAGGGTTATGAATCGCATCCTGGTATTAAAGCCAAGGTTGCCGTATGAACGCCTGTTTCTATAAATAGTTTGCTTTAAAAGTAATTAACTTTATGAGTAATTAAATTTATGAGTAAGTGTTGTTGCTCACATCAGTTATTCGTATTAATTGAAAGGATCTCCTATGAGTTATGCCAATACCCAAGTCGCCCAAATCGCGGCCATCAGTAGCAACCGCTGTATCGGCAAAGGTAATGAGCTACCTTGGCATATCTCAGCGGACCTACAACATTTTAAAAAAATGACCACCCGTAGCGACGCGCAAAGTAGTCAGACTGAAAGTACGGTGCAAGGTATCGTCATTATGGGTCGCAAAACCTTTGAATCGATGGGCAGCAAGCCATTGCCAAAGCGTGTTAGCTTTATTATTACTAGCCAATTGGACTATGCTGAGCAAAAAGGTTTGGTAGGACGTGATAATGCTCATGTGGTACATAACTTGGATGATGCTTTGACACAAGCAGCAAGTCTGGCACATGGCGTACACCTTGATACGATTTGGGTGATTGGCGGTGAGCGGGTCTTTAACGACGCGCTAATGTATACCGATCGCATTGAGCTGACTCATGTGGATACTGAAATCAGCGATGGCGATGCTTTTTATCCTGAGCTGCCGAGCGACTTTAACGTGGTAAAAGAATCTGAGCAAATGCATAATGATAAAAGCGATTTGAACTTTTACTTTGTCAGTTATCAGAGATAAAGCCGCTAAACGTTAAGCAATAGCGGCTCACTGACTAAACCCTTTACAAAATCACGTTTGCATGGGCAGATCAGATTACTCATGCAATACTTTATAGACGGTCTTAGCCAACACGGGACCGATACCTTGAACGCCAGATAACTCTTGCTGTGACGCACCAAGCAGCTGTTGCAGTCCGCCAAAATGATTGAGTAAGTCACGGCGACGCTTTTCACCCAGTCCCGGAATCACTTCTAACACGGATGACGAACGGCGCTTATCGCGTTTTTTACGATGGGCAGTAATCGCAAAACGATGCGCCTCATCGCGAATGTGCATGAGTAAATGTAGTGCTTTACTGTCCATCGGCAAATCCAGCGGGTCGTGGTCTAAGAAATGCAGTACTTCTAAACCGGCCTTACGACCTTCGCCTTTGGCAACCCCAATCAACAAGGTATCACCAAGTATTTCCAATTCAACCAATACTTCTTTTGCCATACTCAGTTGACCCTTGCCACCATCTATCAATAATAAGTCAGGTAATGGCTGCTTTTTATAGCGGCGGGTGAGCACTTGTTTCATCGCGGCATAATCGTCACCGCCTACGATATCGTGAATAGCATATTGGCGATAATCCCGCCGACGCGAACCACCTTGGTCAAAGACCACGCAGCTGCCAATGGTCGCTTCGCCCATAGTATGCGAGATATCAAAGCACTCAATACGATCAATAACTCGATCTGTCACTGACGCTAATACGTCTTTTAGCGCACCAAAACGCGCATGCAGCTCTAGATAATCGCCAAGCTTAGTTTTTAGCGCATTATTAGTGTTAAGGGTTGCCAAGTCTAACCATTCTGCACGGTGTTCGCGTACGCTAGTTTTTATCATGACCTTACTACCAAAATGAGTCGCTAAGGCTTCACTAACCGCGCTTTGATCCGGTAGCTCATGGCTCAAGATAATCTCAGCAGGCAAGTCATCAGTCACTTGAAAATAAAACGACATAATGAAGGCTGATAAGTTATCTGCTAGCGATTCACTGCTATCGACATCAGGAAAATAATTATTGCCACCCAGTACACGTCCGCCTCGAACCGTCAACACATTGATACAGCTCATTCCTGCTTGGCTGGCAATCGAAATCACATCGGCCTCACCTTCTACGGTATAGACCGCTTGCCGCGCTTGAACTTCGCGTAGCATAGATAACTGGTCACGATAAAATACTGCCTTCTCAAAATCTAATTCCTCAGCGGCCGCTTCCATTTTTACGATTAACGCATTATGAATATCACTAGAATCACCTTTTAAAAAGCGAATGGTATTATTCACATCTTCGGCATAATCTTCTGGTGATACTAGGCCCACACACGGCGCACGGCAGCGCTTGATTTGGTATTCCAAACAAGGACGCTTGCGCTGACGGAAGAAAGTATTGGTACATTGGCGCATTTGAAACATTTTTTGCATTAAGACTAGCGTTTCTTTTGCCGCATGCGCTGATGGGAAAGGCCCAAAAAATCGACCTTTTTGATGATTGCCTTTACCGCGACCATAAGCAAGACGTGGATAAGGCTTATCGGCTGAGATGAACACATACAGATAGGATTTATCATCACGTAACAGCACGTTATAAGGGGGACGATGTTCCTTGATCAGGTTTTGCTCAAGCAATAGCGCCTCAGTCTCACCCCGGGTAATGATGGTCTCAATATTATGAATGCGTGCGACCAAAGCTCGCGTTTTTGGATGGTCGATGGTTTTAGCAAAATAGCTGTTTACCCGACTTTTAAGCGATTTTGCCTTACCCACGTAAAGAATGTCACCATTTTTGCCCAGCATTTTATATACCCCAGGCAAATTTGGCAGGCGCTTAATGAGGTGTTTAAGACGGGCTTTCTTATCATCGACCACAGTCGACGCTGAGACATTGACCATAAAAATACTGCCCTTAAAAATGCTTGAATACAGCTATTTATGGGGGGATATTGGCCATTTTACAAGAACCGTTATCGGCACAGCGGCGTGCATAAAAAAAGCCAGCACGAGGCTGACTTTTATAATTGGGACTATTACGACTGCTATTTATCGCTCAATATCAATGGCGAAAGTTCGGTAATAACGCTGGAATACCTGGCAACATACCAACCACAGCCATCACACCGGTAAGTACGACAAACATGACCGTGGGAATAATCCAGCGGCTCATTTTGCTCAAGCTAGCACTACGCTCTTTTGAGCCAATCAAACCTAAGTTATCAAGTAATAAGGTAATTGACCACCCAAAGGCTGGGTTAACCAATGCAGAGGCAAAGACCACAATGGCAGCAGACTGCGTGGTTTTGCCTTCACGCGTCATCTCCATTCCTGCTTCTAATAGTGGAATAAAGACCCCGACAATTAAAGCCACACATAACACCGGCTCCCAAATCGCCAAGTCCATGGGATAACCCCAAACACCAGCGATAACACAGAACACAGCGGTCAACACTGCACCAGCAGGAATAGGACGTTTGGCGATTGCCGCAGGGACAATGTAGGTGCCCCATGACGACGCAAAGTTAGCACCGCCCAGTACCGAGCCTGCAACCTGTCGAACGGAGGCACTGACCATAGTGTCATCAATATCCATCAAAACCTTTTCGGTGCGCTTAGGGTAGCTGATCTTTTGAAATACTTGATGACCTAAGAAATCTGGTGACCACATCGCTACAGCCAATACCGCAAAAGGCAGCACCACAATAAAGCTCTCGACGGTCGGTAAGCCTAACATCCAACCCGTATTCTCTCCCCACCAGTACATCGGACTCATAGGCGGCAAACCTGGTCCGGTCTTAAACTCAAATGGTGCACCCAATGCAAAAGCAACACCGCCACCGAGCAAGCAGCTAAGGGGTACCGCAAGCCAGCGCTTTTGGAAACTCTCTAAAACGGCATACAGGACAATTGTGAGTAAAATCACAATAAAAGCGATATGAGACATACCGATACTTTCTGACCAAGCAAAAAGATTTTTGACTTGCGAGGTGGTACCGATAAAGCCTAGATATATCAGCAGACCACCGCACACCCCTTTACTGGTCAAGTTCGCCAGTAAGCTGCCCCCTTTACTAATCGCCAGTAAGAGACCAAAAAAACCAATGAGTAAACCAAAAGCCATCGGATGTCCACCGGCAGCAACCACAATCGGAATCAAAGGAATCAGCGGACCGTGGGTACCCGCAAGGTTAGCCGTTGGTAGAAAAAACCCTGAAAATAAAATAATAAAGACCGAGACAATCAACAGCTCATAACGTACGTTCTCTAACACAAATGCATCGCCCAAACCTAGAGGACCTGCAAATGTGGCAGCAATGGCACCCACCATCACTACTTTACCAATCGTTGCCGCCATCGCCGGAATGGTATCTTCATACTCAAAACGATAATCACGAAACGGCAAATTAGCACGCCAGCGTTTAGGCTTCATGATTTGTAATTCATGCTCAAGATAGGCATCACGGTTCTTAAAACTGGCGCTTGGCTTATGCAGATCAACATAACTGCCTGTCAATTCTTGATCGTAATCGGAAGGATTTGGTGGCTGCGGATTAGATCCTGAAGCGGGGATCTGAGTGTTGCTCATCACATCTCCTTATGTTAGCTGAGGTTTTTATTGCGTGCTTGATGACTTATTTGCACAAAATTGTATGTGAAATAGGCCATCGGGCACAAAATTGCGTCTATTGTATGCCATCAAAACTAAGAATGCGAGTGTTGTGGAATAAAGTATTATATGGTTCTCAATGTCTGATTTGTATTTTGAGCCCTGCAGGTCGCTTCTTAACCCAGTTGATAAACGTTTGTACCTCGCTATGTCCTTTTAAACGCTCAATCGTAGGGTAATAGCTCGCGAGCTCATGATTGGCAAAAATACAGTGGACTTGACTGTGGCATGGCCGACATAGCATAGCGATATCAGCTTTCATAGCGTCACGGCTAAAGTTGCGCTGAGTGCGGCGCTTATTGTATCGAGACCGGGGCCGGGGAATAAGGTGATGGCGAGTCAGTAGCAGCTCATTACGTCCACAAAGCTCACATAATCCTTGCTCATCTACCTTGTTATCGATATTGTAGTTATCTTTTTGACAAATACGTGACATGACAGTAAGGCGCCCTATTTTATATCGGTGATCGATACTGGATCGTTATAAATATTGGTTATCAATAATACATCATTATTTTAGTTACGCTTTAAGCCTGGCGAGGTCTATTGTTTTTAATTATGATAGATATTTTTTGCTCAGCCACTATTTAATAGTAACGGCTAATAGTGAGAATCAGTGTTAAAGACGTTATGCTGTGCTGATTGACCTCTTAACACTAACAACGCTGTTTGCTATTAATTTCCGTTTGCCTGATCACTAAGACATACACTTAGCCAAGTAGAAACGACTAACAGCATTGCAACAGGCAAAAGGATAAATTTATGAGCTTATTACCCAAAAACTTTGAGACCTTGAAACGTAACGCCAAAAAAAATCTCATGCCACTGCTAACCCCGCATCTGCTTAAGTTGCGTATAAATACCTACGCCCCTTATATCGGTGCAGGTATCAAGGTCGAACATATCGATTTGGATCAAGGACTATGTGTGGTCAGTATGAGGTTTAATGCCTTCAATAAAAATATCGTAGGGACACAATTTGGCGGTAGCTTATACTCGATGGTCGATCCATTTTATATGCTCATGCTCATGCATCAACTGGGCAGCACTTATGTGGTCTGGGATAAAAGTTCAAACATCGAGTTTATTGCACCTGGTAACAGTAAAGTCAGAACACGGATGAAAATCCCTAGCACTGAGATTGCTACCATTCAAGAGCTGGCAAAAGATGGCGAGGCCGTCTTTCGCGAATATACGACTGATATCGTTGATGAGCAGCAAAAAATCATCGCAACCGTGACCAAAACCATTTACATACGCTTGCGTAAACACAGTAAATCTAAAAACCAGAGTAGCTGCATCGATAATATAGAGTCATAAAAAATAAAACCCATACATACAAAAACCCCAATCTAGCATCAGCATAGATTGGGGTTTTGTCTTTTTTGGTACGCCCACTTATTTATATGATAAACCTATGAATAAGGGCTTGTATCTACTTCTGCCTCTTCACCCTACCGTACTAATAAACGCTAAAGTGAAAGGCGAGCTTGAGCTTAAATACCAGGTGCAGTCTTAACCGCATCAGGTACGCCAGCGTCAGTTTTTTTCTGAGCAGCTTTTTTTGATGGACGGACGCCAAGCTTTTCGCGGATACGTGCTGATTTACCAGAACGCTCACGTAAGTAGTACAGTTTCGCACGGCGAACAGCACCGCGACGTTTCACTACAATGCTATCAATGATGGGTGAATGCAATTGGAATGCACGCTCAACGCCAACACCGCTTGAAGTTTTACGGACGGTAAACGCTGAGTTTAGACCGCGGTTGCGCTTAGCAATAACGACGCCTTGAAAAGCCTGTAAACGCTCACGCTCACCTTCACGTACTTTTACTTGAACCACGATGGTATCGCCGGGGGCAAAACTAGGACGCTCAAGCAATTGAGCGTTTTCAATGACCTGAACCAATGGATGCTTGTTGCTCATGAGAGTTATCTCCTCACATTAGATAATAGAGGCTTGACGCATATCACCTGTTTGTAATAAGTAATCATGCCCTTTAATACTATTTTGTATTAAATCGACACAACGTAAATTGGGTAGCAAACGGCCATTATGGTATGACCTGTTTAGTGTTGCTCAAAATTTTATTGCTTAACTGTTTATCTAACTATCAAAACCACTATTTATGAAAACAGCTCTTTATAAAAGCTACTTTTTATCTGCTTTTGCCAATGCCTTTAACCACTTAGCTTGCTGCGCCGTTGGTGTGAACGCTTGCCATAAGTCTAGACGCCGCGTTTGCGTACGTTCAACTTGCTGGCTAAAGCGCCACTTAGCGATATTGGCATGATGACCTGAGAGTAGTACCTCAGGAACTGCCATACCAGCGAACTCATGCGGCTTGGTATAGTGTGGGCAATCAAGCAAACCATCGACAAACGAGTCTTGCTCTGCTGACTTATCATCACCCATGGTATCGGGCAGACGACGTATCACACTATCCATTAGCACCATTGCTGGCAGCTCACCACCGCTCAACACATAATCGCCAAGTGACACTTCCATATCGACGTACTGCGATAATAGGCGCTCATCAATACCTTCGTAACGACCACATAACAAAATCATGCCGTCATACTCAGCCATGCTGACCACGCTACTTTCACTCAGCGTCTGCCCTTGGGGTGACATATAAATCACCGGACAGTGCGCTTTGTCTATACGGCAACCGTGTTGGCTTGCACGCAGGCGGGCGTCCTCAATAGCTTGTGACAATGGCTCGGCCATCATCACCATGCCAGGGCCCCCACCATACGGACGTTCATCAATACGGCGATAGTTGTCGGTAGTGTAATCACGCGGGTTAATACATTCAATCGTGACTTGCTCCTGAGTGACTGCGCGCCCCGTGATACCAAACTCACGAATCGACGCAAACATCTCAGGGAAAATACTAATCACGGCAAAATACATCTGAATCCCACATAAACACGTCTACATAACAACTATTACGTTAATTTAATGCTGTTAACAGTAAATTAATAAGCGCTAAATCAATAGTCGCTCGGCCAAGCTACAAGTACTGTTTTACTGGTCATATCGACCTGCATCACAGTTTGCTTGTGCCACGGTATCAAGCGTTCTTCAGCGTCTAAACTGTCCGAGTTTGCCGCTACCCGCATAAGGTCATGGGCACCGGTCTCAAACATCTCAGTAATATCGCCAAGATATTCGTCTTGCTCATTCATCACCCGAAGACCAACCAAATCCGACCAGTAATATTCGTCTTCAGCGGTTTCTGGCAGTATGTCTTGAGCAACCCAAAGGGTCACACCATTCATAGTCTCAGCGACGTTTCGGTCAGGAACTTGCTCAAACTGAGCCACAAGCCCTGTACCTTGCTGACGCCAAGACTTTACGGTCAATGGCTTCATACCAGTAGCCGTTTTCATCCACCACGATTTAATATCAAATATCGCCGCGTGGTCATCGGTATCGCTAAACACCCACAGCCAGCCTTTAATGCCATAAGGCTTTTTGAGTTGACCAATTTTCATAAGGGTATTGGCGTCTGGTACTGATGACATAACGGCTAACCTAACAGGATATAAATAGCAGTAGATAAATAGCGATTATCAAGACTTTAATTAACAAAGCGTCAATTAAAACCGTAACAATCAATTGAAACAGCGATAAACAGTTAATCGCGTACACTGGTTAAACCAGCTACGCTATGTTTTCTAAAGCCGAGCAATCAATGCTCAACGACTAGACTTAACAACTAGCAATTAAGCAGTTGCTTCAGTGCTGGCCGCAGCTTTATTGTAAGCTTTTGCTAATGAAGCAACGCGGTCTGAAGGTTGTGCGCCTTTTGCGATCCACGCGTTATACGTGTCCATATTTAAGCGTACAGCTTCTTCTGACTCTTTAGCGAGCGGGTTAAAAAAGCCAATGTTTTCAATGTAGCGACCGTCACGCGCGCGGCGTTGATCAGCAACAACTACTTGATAAAATGGGCGTTTCTTGGCACCGCCCCGTGCTAAACGAATAACAACCATGTGAATTCTCTCTTTCGCAGGTATACCAAAAAGGGCATAATTATAGCACAGTCTTATTTTATTGAAAACATAAACTGTGCATATTTAATTATTTTATAACAATAACTTAAATGTTGGTGAGTGTACAATAATATCGATAGTAACCGCTAATTATCAGCGGTTATTATAGCTAAACCAACCCTCATCTAGGCCGTTATCCTTTATTGAGTTATCCGTGACAACCCTAGCAGAGCTATTATTTAGTTATGCTATGCTATAGCAAATTGCGGCTGTGTCATAAAAGCTTGATGCTACTGATTTTAAGTTTATAAGAAGTAAAATGGCTTTCAACTATAAGCAGTACAACCTGTTATTAACTGCTCAATTCGCTGACTGCCTAATTGTTGCTAATCATCTGTTTTACCTTATTCAATAACTACAAAAACATTGGATCCTTATGACCACCCCCACTCCACAATCACACCGTAAAGGCTGGCTTGCACGTTACTATCCCAATAGCTGGTCTAACAGCTGGTTGACCACCTTGATGGTGATTTTTATTGTGATTATCAGTGTTAGTTTATCAATTTGGTTTTTTTGGCGCAGTCTGTATTTACCAGAACTGAAAAACCATGCTCGTTACTTAACCAGTGAGCTGCGTCTGATGAATAGTGCCAAAAAAGACTGGCAGGACAATCCAGAGGTGCGCCAATGGATTTATCGGCATTCGCATGTGGTAGTGGTTGACAACCCCAGTGATTTTCCACAGATTTCAGACAAAGCCTTTGTAGGGGTTTTTACCGATGTACTACAACAGGAAATTAGCGCTCAGCTAGGTCGACCTGTGGAGGTTTATTTTAAGTTTAAGCCTACCCCACAACTATGGGTACAAGACAGTCGTGATGACAGTTTTTGGATTCGCGAACCGGTGGTTTATTACTCGCAATATAGTCCGACATTGTTAATATTGTTCTTAATCGGGCTACCGTTATTAACGCTGCTGACTATTATCTTATTGGCGCGGCAATTAAACCGTCCGTTGCGCTATCTACAGCGCGCTGCCACCAATTACATTCGCCTCGGTCACGCCACAACTTTGCCCACGCGTGCAGGTCCTACTGAAATCCGTCAAGTGAATATGGCCTTTAATCGTCTGTTTACGACACTTAATCAAGCACAAAAAGAGCGGACAATTATGCTCGCAGGTATCTCTCATGACTTGCGCACGCCCCTTACCCGCATGCGCTTAACCGCTGAGATGCTACCGGATGATTTTTTCCGTGAAGGTCTCATCTATGATATCGAGGATATGGACGCTATTTTAGAGCAGTTCATCTCATATATGAAAGATGGCTCCGATGAGCCGGTACGCCTAACCAATCTAGATGTTATCTTTAATGAGATTATGGTGCAATTTGCACCCATGAAGTTTGTTTATCAGTCAGAATGTGATAAAGCCGTGCCGGTACGCCCGCTATCGATTAAGCGCTTGGTTATTAACTTAGTCAATAACGCCAATCGTTATGGCAAACCACCGATTTATTTGTCCGCGACTGTGGTACCCACGTTTATAGAAACAGCCGTGGTAGAAGATCCTGACGTGGTTACTGAAAGTGAGGTCAATAAAGAAGCACAAGAGCAATTAATGATTTGCGTACGTGACTGTGGTAGCGGGGTGGCAGAAGATCAGTTAGAGCGTATCATGCAGCCATTTGAGCGCGGCGAGACTGCTCGTACCACCCAAGGTAGCGGGCTGGGTCTGGCTATCGTTAGCCGTATTGCAGGGTTGCACCATGGCACAGTTGAGGCCATTAATCATCCGGATGGCGGATTACAAGTTTGTGTAAGAATCCCTTTAATTTCTAAAGTCGCTGGAGATGACACATTAGCAGCTCAGGCGAAAGACTTACCTGTCCCTAATAATAGGGTAAATGGTGAAGACTATTAGAAAGAAGCTATTATAAAAATCCATTGAAAAAAAGCCGTAAAGACGTTGCTATCAAAAGGCTTATGATATCAAAAAGAGGACTCTATTAAAAAGATGCGGGCTAACACACGACTATAGATAAGTCAGTATCAGTCTTTACTGCCGATAGGTGGCGGAAGAAGCTTTGCGCTATTGGTAAAAGGTAGCGGGCGGGTTATTTCAGCTTGCGCGATCTGTAAGCTCTGAGTGATGGTCGGCTGCTGAGCAAATAGATAGTAACCAAGCGTTATAGCATTCAATAGTACCAAACCGCCAAATAAATACGGCATCCTCTGTTCTCCTATACTTTTTAAATTACAATAAAAGTTAATCGCTCTAGTTTGTTATTGTTTAATCAGTTGCTTTTGGCCAATTAATATCTAATCCGTTGTTATTTATAGCCATTATTATAGAAAGAGCTCAACCTGAGTAATTAGTGTGTTTTGAACCTATGACCATAGCTCTGACAAAGACTACTTGTGAATACTTAACAAGCCCTAGTAATGATTATGGATAATGTTACCCACACAAGTATTTAAGTCTGTCTTATTGAGCATCAAAATCACGGTCACTTTTTTCTTGTGTTAGCTCATCGGCAACGATAGTTTGAGTCAAAGGTTTAATGGGCCAAGTCATCACAAATCGCGCGCCGCCAAGTTCTTGGCTTTCATCTACTTTCATACTACCATTAAACCAGAATGCAATACGTGACACGATAGACAAGCCCAGCCCATAGCCACCTGATGCGCGCGTACGGCTGTCATCTAGACGTGAAAATGGAATAAAGACCTTTTCACGATCAGCCTCTGCAATACCCTGTCCATCGTCCTCAACACTAACGAAGGCATTGCCTTTTTTGACCCCAGCGCTAATAATAATAGTGGTCTCTGCATAACGCAAAGCATTACCGGCAAGGTTTTGAATAACGCGATGTAAGTAACGTCTATCCGCTACCGCCGTTACTTTAGCATTTGGCGGATTACCGACAATTTTAATAGGCTTGCCTAAGGCATTGGTCTCACGCTCAATCTGCTCAACCAGCTCTTTAAGATTTACTGGCTCTAAGTCTAATTTCGGCGAGCCCTCTTCAAGCTTAGCATAAGTTAACATCTCATCAATTAGCCCGTTAAGCGACTCAATATCCTCATCAATATAATCGCGCTGCGTGAAGCGTGAGTCTTCATCGTCCGTGTCTGCTAACATATCTACCGCAAAGCGAATACGCGCAACGGGCGTACGCAGCTCATGTGAAACCGCGCGAGTCAGTTCGCGCTGTGACTCCATTAACCGTTTAATATGAGCTGTCATCGCATTGAAAGTGGCCGACAGACGGGAAATCTCATCTTGACCGATAACCTGTACTTGACTGTCTAGATTGCCTTTACTGACTTCATCAACCCCTACTTGGATCAGCTGTAATTTACGCTCCAGCGGAAAAATCAGTGCATAGACACCCAGACTGATCAAAAACATGCTGATAAGTACCATGCTGATAATCAAATTAAGTGGAAACCAGTTAAATAATGGCACAGGACCCATTAAGATCGCCATATCATTAATCTCGGATGGCACAATAATTTTGATAGATGAGCTACCCTGACTGGTGTTGGTATTCTCTAATAAGATAACCACCTCGTCACGGCGCAAGCGTGCCATTTGATCATTATCTAAATTTAGTGTGTTCACTCCTTTAAAGCTTAAAGGAAAAGAAAACTTTTTTTCTAGCTCTGCTAAACGATCGCGCTTGGCGGATAGCGTCGTATAATAAGACAAGTCGTCTAACAAAAACACGGCCATCGCACGCACTTGTTGTTCTGAGACTTGCGATATTCTCGCTGTTAAGACATTGTTGCCATCTGGTAGGCGATGATAAACATCGGCATATGTAGGCTGGGTGACATAACGTACTACCGTGCCATCGTTATCAAACCGGCGTAACTCACTGGCGTTAAAGTCGACCTCATTGATAGGCACGATACGAAAATTCGAACCAAATAAACTACTGGCATCAGACAACCAGTATTCACGCTGGGTTTTGTCATCTTGGTTAGAAATTCCTTCACTGACCAAATAAAAAGCGCCAGTTGCCATATTTTCGCGATAGGACTGCACACGCTCTTTATTGATAGTATCCATTAATAGCTGCGCAAATAATGCCACACATAAGCAGACGATTAATAATCCAGCATAAATACGAACAAAAATACTGTGTTTTAAAGAAGAGACTAATGACATACGTGCTGTGACCAACCTATTGAATAATTTGTTGACTAATTATGACTACCTGAGCATAAAATTAGAGCGTGGATTCTAACGCTTAATTAAACCACATAATGTGCTATTTAAGTTTAAAAGATTAACTTTCATCCGTAAAAAAAACCAGCACAATGCTGGTTCTTTATCTTACTATAACTGGTTATAAATTTATCAAGGCTGGCTTAATAAAACTAGTTGCCTTCTTTTACGAATAAGTAGCCTTTGCTACGTACGGTTTTAATACGTTTTGGATTCTCTGGATCATCGCCAATCTTAGGGCGAATACGTGAGATACGCACGTCAATAGAACGATCTTGACCATCATATTCGATGCCGCGTAGACGCTCAAAGATGTCTTCACGTGATAAGATACGACCCGCATTAGAGGCAAGTAACCACAATAAATCATACTCAGCACTGGTGAAGTCGATTAATTCATCATTTAAGGTCACTGAACGCCCGCCATTATCAATGACTAAGTCACCAAACTCTAAGCGCTGTGGTACATCTTCTGATGGGGCATTTTCCGAGCGGCGTAGTAAGGCACGAATACGCGCTAACAGTACACGTGGCTGAGCAGGCTTAGCGACATAATCATCTGCCCCCATCTCAAGGCCGAGTACCTGATCCATATCTTCGGTACGTGCGGTGAGCATCAAAATAGGGTTTTGATAATGCGGGCGAACTTCACGGCACACCGTCAAACCATCGCTACCAGGAAGCATAACATCGAGCACTACTAAATCCGGCTGTTCATTAACGATACGGCGAATAGCACGATTACCGTCAGTTTCAATCGCTACTTCCAAGCCATTTTTGACCAAATAGTCTTGGGTCAACATAGCCAGACGCTCATCATCCTCAACAATCAAAATTCGGGGAGTGTTGTCTTCTTCAGTCATTGACATTGTTATATCCTCTAATGTAGAAAAATTAATAGCAGGGAAGTTAATAGCACAATAAAGTGGAACAATTCATGTCCGTATAGATGGTACAAACTTGGTAGCACAGTATACTATCAAACGCACAGCTTCCTATACTATAGCCTATTGTCGTTAACAAAACCTATAAACAACTTATAATAAAACTTTAGTTGTCATCCAAAATCCATCTGTTTTACACCGTTCAAACGACAAATGATAGTACTGTTTAGTTATTGACTATAAAGCTAGCAAAAAAACATTCAGACATTTACTAAAACATTACTGTTGCCCTAATATAACTAAATATTATAACTACCGCTAGTGACTTCAATAATGACTGATATATTGACCGGCCATTATCACTTTAATATTAGAAACACCTAGATATTTTACTAACCATTGTTTTGCTAGCCACGGTTTTTTAGCGGCTAGTTTGCTACTCTCTATTTTGCGAGACTTAGTAAAAAACAACAATAAAAAAACAGCCCATAATGGACTGTTTTTTTATTGTGCTAATACATATCGTTCAAAAAATCTGAAGCAGATATTGTTAGGCACGGTTTTGGTACTTACGAATGGTCTGTAGCTGAGCCACCGATTCTGCCAATGAAGCTAAGGCAGCGTTAGTTTGTACGGTATCAGACTGGTTGACCAGCATTTGCTCGGCTTTTCTGCGGGCTTCAACGATTTTACTTTCGTCGAGGTTATGCGCGCGCATTGCGGTATCTGCTAGTACAGTCACCATCTTCGGTTGTACTTCTAGCACTCCGCCTGAGACATAGATAACGACTTCTTCGCCATCCGGTTTCTGCAACCGCATTGCGCCAGGTTTTAGCAAAGTAATAAGCGGAGTGTGGCCTAGTAGCACACCAACTTCGCCCTCGCTACCCGTAGCGATCAACATGCTGATTTCGCCTGAGTATAACTCTTCACGGGCACTTACGACACGACATTGAAACGTTGCCATCCCTCTCTCCTTACTATGATAACTGCTATAAAAACTGCTGGGCGCTACGCTGCTGTTAGCAAATAGACTGTTTCTAGCCTATTTGCCAATCAACTTGGAGGTATGAATACCTTACTTTGAAGCAGATTTCATTTTTTCAGCTTTAGCGACCACTTCGTCAATTCCGCCAGCCATATAGAATGCTTGTTCTGGTAGATCATCGTACTCACCGGCGATGATTGCTTTAAAGCCAGCAATAGTGTCGCGTAGTGCCACGTATTTACCAGGGGCGCCAGTAAAGACTTCGGCCACATGGAAAGGCTGTGATAAGAAGCGCTGGATTTTACGCGCACGATAAACGGTTAGTTTGTCTTCTTCTGATAGCTCATCCATGCCCAAAATAGCAATGATATCTTTTAGTTCTTTATAGCTCTGCAATACTTCTTGCACGCCGCGAGCCACATTATAATGCTCTTCGCTAATAATTTGTGGATCTAGCTGACGTGATGTTGAATCGAGTGGATCAACCGCAGGATAGATACCTTGTGAGGCAATATCACGGTTCAGTACGACCGTAGCATCCAAGTGAGCAAAGGTAGTCGCAGGTGATGGATCCGTCAAGTCATCCGCTGGTACATATACGGCTTGTATTGAAGTAATTGAACCTGATTGCGTTGAAGTAATACGCTCTTGTAGCATGCCCATCTCTTCAGCAAGTGTTGGCTGATAACCAACCGCTGATGGCATACGGCCTAGCAGAGCGGATACTTCAGTACCGGCAAGCGTATAACGATAGATGTTATCAACAAAGAATAAGACGTCACGACCTTTACCCGTTTCAGGATCTTTGGTGTCACGGAAATACTCGGCCATGGTGAGACCAGACAGCGCAACACGTAGACGGTTACCCGGTGGCTCATTCATCTGACCATAAATCATCGCCACTTTAGACTTAGTGAAGTCTTCGGTATTTACAACGCCCGCTTCTTGCATTTCGTGATAGAAGTCATTCCCTTCACGCGTACGTTCACCAACACCCGCAAACACTGACAAGCCTTCGTGTTTAAGAGCGATGTTGTTGATCAATTCCATTATGTTGACGGTTTTACCAACACCAGCACCACCAAACAGACCCACTTTACCACCTTTCGCAAACGGGCAAAGTAGATCGATTACTTTAATGCCGGTCTCTAATAGCTCAGTACTGTTTGATTGGTCCGCATAGCTTGGCGCTTCACGGTGGATCGACCATTTAGTGTCAGCGATTACGGGACCTTCTTCATCGATAGGACGACCAAGAACATCCATGATACGACCAAGCGTACCCACGCCTACCGGTACAGAAATAGGGGCACCAGTATTCGTGACGGTTAGGTTACGCTTTAGGCCTTCAGTTGAGCCCATCGCAATAGTACGTACAATACCATCCCCTATTTGTTGCTGTACTTCTAAGGTAGTTTCGGTACCATCTACTTGCAAAGCATGATAAATTTGAGGTACTTCGTCATGGCTGAACTCAACGTCAAGAACCGCGCCAATAATCTGTACAATACGACCGCTACTCATTGCGTTCTCCTTGAACTTCTATATATAGGTGGTGTCAATTATGAAACAGCAGCAGCGCCGCCAACGATTTCCGAGATTTCTCGGGTAATCGCTGCTTGACGCAGCTTGTTGTAAATCAACTGTAAATCGTTAATTAGGTCGCCAGCATTATCTGTTGCCGCTTTCATAGCGACCATACGTGACGACTGCTCAGAGGCAATGTTTTCCATTACTGCTTGATAGACAATCGACTCAATATAGCGCCCTAGCAGACTATCTATCAAAGTCTCGATATCAGGCTCATAGATATAATCCCAGCTTAGTTCAGTCTGCATGCCACTGTCTTCATCAGCAAACGATTCCTCTGGTAAAGGTACCAGCTGAGTGACGGTTGGCTTTTGGGTCATCGCATTAACGAACTGGTTATACACCACATAGATACGGTCTATTTTACCGTTCTCATAATCGTCAAGCATGGCTTGAACCGGTGCGTTTAGCTGCTCAAACGTCGGTTTATCACCATAGTTAGTCACGGCTGAGGTGACTTTACCACCAAAACTCTTGAAGAAACTAACACCTTTTGCGCCAATAACAGCAAACTCAGCTTGTACAGACTGGTCTTGATAGTTTTTAATACTTTTGCTTAGAGCTTTGAATAAATTAATATTCAAACCACCCGCCAAACCACGGTCGGACGTGATGACAATATAGCCTACTTTATTGACCGGACGCGATACCATATACGGATGTTTATAGTCTGATGAAGCATGCACCAAATGTGAAATAACCCGGCGCATACTATCAGCATACGGGCGACCCACAACCATGCGCTCTTGGGCACGGCGCATCTTACTCGCGGCCACCATTTGCATGGCACGGGTAATTTTCTGGGTGCTTTTAATACTGGTGACTTTGGCACGTATTTCTTTTAAGCTTGCCATAATGATTCCAATATAAGAGGGTTAAAAAAGCATTGGCGAATGCAACAATATTTAATATAAAGTACTGTACTAATTTCTTGTAGCACTACGCGGTCACATGCCGTTGGTTGCGTGCAAAGCGGCACGACTGTCATTCTGCTTGAAGACACCGCGCCGCTTTACAAGCTTTAAATTACAAAGCCTCTGAACTAAACAAACTTTAAATTAACAGCTCTTTAGTTATAACACTACAGCTACAACCAACCAAACCGGCTTAACCCGTTAAATTAATAACTGTGGTTTTGTTTAAAAGTCTCAACCGCTGACTTTAAACGACCTGCAATATCATCATTATAATTTGCAGTGTCATCAATCTCTTTCATCAAGTCGGCTTGCTCATCATGCATATAACGTAAGTAGCTTTCTTCAAAAGAACCGATTTTATTAATAGGAACGTCTGATAAGAAACCTTCGTTTGACGCGTAAATCACTGCCGCTTGCTCAGAGATAGACATCGGCTGATACTGTTTCTGCTTCATCAGTTCAGTCACGCGCTCACCATGATCAAGCTGTGCACGAGTGGCATCATCAAGGTCAGATGCAAACTGAGCAAATGCGGCCAATTCACGATATTGTGCTAAAGCGGTACGGATACCACCCGCCAGTTTCTTAATAATCTTAGTCTGCGCCGCACCACCTACACGAGATACCGAAATACCCGCGTTCACAGCCGGACGGATACCTGAGTTAAATAGGCTTGATTCTAAGAAAATCTGACCATCAGTGATTGAAATCACGTTGGTTGGTACGAATGCTGATACGTCACCCGCTTGGGTTTCGATAATCGGTAGCCCAGTTAAAGAACCGGTTTTACCAACCACTTCACCATTGGTGAATTTTTCTACATATTCAGCGTTGACGCGTGATGCACGCTCAAGCAGACGTGAATGGAGATAGAATACATCACCAGGATAAGCTTCACGACCTGGCGGACGACGTAATAGTAGTGAGATTTGACGATAAGCAACCGCTTGTTTTGATAAGTCATCAAATACAATCAATGCATCTTCGCCGCGGTCACGAAAGTATTCGCCCATCGTACAACCTGAGTACGGTGCAATATACTGAAGTGCTGCTGGCTCTGAAGCTGAAGCAACCACTACTGTGGTGTATTCAAGCGCGCCGGTTTGTTCGAGCTTACGCACAACGTTAGCAATAGTAGAGCGTTTTTGACCGATGGCCACATACACACACTTAATGCCAGACGTTTTTTGCGCGATGATGGTATCGATAGCCATTGCTGTTTTACCAGTCTGACGGTCACCAATGATAAGCTCACGCTGACCACGGCCAATCGGAATCATGGTATCAACGGCTTTATAACCGGTCATTACTGGCTGATCTACTGACTGACGTTCAATAACGCCTGGGGCGATTTTTTCGACTTTGTCAGTCATTTTAGCATTGATAGGACCTTTGCCATCAATAGGATTACCTAAGGCATCAACAACACGGCCTAGCAGCTCAGGGCCTACGGGTACTTCAAGAATACGACCAGTACAATAGGCTTTTTGGCCTTCTTGTAGTTTTAGATAATCGCCTAGTACGACCGCACCGACAGAATCACGCTCTAAGTTAAGCGCCATTCCATAGATTTCGCCTTCAAACTCAATCATTTCGCCATACATGGCATCTTCAAGACCATGAATCTGCACGATACCGTCAGATACTTTGACAATCGTGCCTTCATTCTTTGCAGTTGCACCCGCATCAAGGTCTTGAATACGCTGCTTAATCAGGTTACTGATTTCCGCTGGATTCAATTGTTGCATTGCCTGGTTTCCTTTAATTTATGATAACCCGCCCACTGACTTAAATGCTCTACTTATTACTCAAACTATTGTCACGCCGACCTGACTTAACTGGTAAACGTTGATGAGTAGATAAATAACATTAGGCCGTTAGCTGTGTTTTTAACTGTTGTAACTTGCCGCGCATAGAATCATCGATAATTTTGTCACCGATTTTGATAGTAGCGCCTGCCAAAAGACTAGGATCAACCGTTTCGTGAATTACCACACTAGCATTTAGTGAGGCGGCAAGACGCGTTTCGAATAGCTCACGCTGCGCGTCGGTCAATGGATAGGCAGAAGTCACATAAGCGTTAAGCTGTTTTAAGCTTAGAGCCTTGTGACGACGATAATGCTCATAAACTTCAGGAAGCAGTGCCAGACGCTCTTGCGCTGACAGCTGATGAACGAAGTTGCTAAGCGCTGTTGATACTTTCGGGTAGCTGGCAGTGCTGTCGTGACGATGCCCTTGGGTATTATTCAATAACACCCTAAAGGCAGACTCATTAGCGCCGGCTACTTGTGTATCATACAGATCGACCAAAGCGGCTGACTTATGCTCAGCAGAAACGGCTGGATTGTCTAGCCATGTGTGGAACGACTTATCATTGACAATCGTACTGGCAATAAACAAGAAGTTTTCCCACTCATTTACTACCCCGTTCTCATTGGCATAGTCAAACGCGGCTTTAGCGTAGGGTCGTGCTAAGGTTGATAAGTCAGCCATTATATCCTCACTATTACAGCTTCGCCGCCAGTTGGTCTAACATGCTGGCATGTTTTTGCATATCGACTTTCTCTTGCAAAATCTTCTCAGCACCAAGTACCGCAAGCTCTGCGACTTGGGCACGTAATGACTCACGTGCCTGATTGATCTCTTGATCGATAGACGCTTGTGCTTGTTGACGGATACGTTCGCCTTCCACTTGGGCTTGCGATTTGGCATCTTCAACGAGCTGGTTGGCACTCTTGTTCGCTTGCTCAATTAAAGCAGCAGCTTTGGTCTTAGCGATGTCAAGCTCCTGCTGTACATCTTGCTCCGCGGTGGCCAAATCTGCTTTTGCTTTTTCCGCCGCATCTAGACCGTCAGCAATTTTACGCTGACGCTCATTAATTGCGCCGATAAGTGGTGGCCACACGAATTTCATGCAAAAAACCACAAATATTGCAAAAGCAATGGCTTGACCGATGAGGGTAGAATTGATATTCACGTGATCACCTCTTTGTTAATGAAAAGTCAGTTTCATTGACCATGTTTGACAGTCAAACATTTACAACTGAGATTTCAGACTAAGCGCCTAGAGGGTTTGCAAATAACAATAGCATAGCAATACCAACACCAATCATCGGTACGGCATCAAGTAGGCCGGCCACGATGAACATACGAGTTTGCAACTGTGAGCCAAGCTCTGGCTGACGGGCAACACCTTCTAAGAATTTGCCACCTAAAATAGCGAAACCAATACCGGTACCAAGTGCGCCTAAACCGATAAGCAACGCTACTGCGATAACTGTGTAACCATCTAAGGTTGCTTGCGCTAATATTACTGGATCCATTGATGTATCCTCATTTACCTATTGAATGTCTAATTAATGTTCAGTTGATGATGCAAGCGACATATAAACTATCGTCAACATCATAAATACGAACGCTTGAAGTGTAATAATCAAAATGTGGAAAATAGCCCACGGTACTGATAACGCCCACTGAATCCAAAACGGCATTAGGGCAATCAATACAAAAATCAGCTCCCCAGCATACATGTTACCGAATAGACGCAAACCTAATGAGATAGGCTTAGCAATCAAGGTAACAAATTCTAAGATAAAGTTGATGGGGATTAAAACCGCTTGTACGATAGGATTTTTGGCGCTAAACGGATGTAGCGTTAATTCGCCAACAAAACCACCAAGGCCCTTTTCTTTAATGCTATAAAAGATAATCAGCGCAAAGACAGAGAATGACATGCCCAGCGTGACGTTAGGATCAGTGGTTGGAACGATCTTGAAGAACACATTATGTGGGTCATATCCCATCGCCGCACCGATTTGTCCAGCAATGCTTGGGATGAAGTCAACGGGTATCAAATCCATCAAGTTCATTAAGAAGATCCACACAAAGATGGTCAGCGCTAAAGGCGCAATCAACTTTGAGGTACCACTATACGAATCACGAACGTTGTTATCAACAAACTCAACGATCATCTCAACGGCGGTTTGTAGCTTACCCGGCACGCCTGTAGTGACTTTTTTGGCAACCCTCCAAAAGACGGCACAAAATAAAATGCCCAGACCAATTGACCACAGCATAGAGTCAAGGTGAATGGCATTAAAGCCCATCTGCCCCGCTTCTTCAGCAGTATGCGCGACCTTCCAGCCTTCGCCCGGCAGATAGCCATACGTCCAATTCGTTAAGTGGTGAGAGATATATTCTGATGATGTTTGTTGCTCGGCTGCCATAATTTAAGCTTCTTATTAATCAACGATTTAATCAACTACCAAAAAAAACGGTTGTCATCTGATGAGTAGGTTAGCGTTTCTATCCACACGGTGTTAAATAACCACTTCTTTGAGCACTCATCGCCTAAGTTGTGCTTTATCTATCGTGTGCAAATTGTATGACGCTAAAACTATCATGTAACCAACAACATCCAACCCATAAATCTAATGTAAGTGCCTGTTTTGCTAGTAGTTATTCACTAGCGATTGATAAATTTTGGCTATCAAAAAAGGGCTTGTGATTATTCATTACCAGCCCTTGGCACTTGCACCTAAAATTATCATGTTTGTGTCTGCTTATATCCTTCTATTGCGATAGGCGCTCAAGACAGCGCACATAAGCAGAATAATTAGCCGTCTATCTTAATGCAGCGTTGTATTCGTGTAAAGTCAATTATGTGTTTTTTACCCGCTGTACAAGTCGGGCATCGCTATTAGCGTTTATTAATATAGGTTTGCGTCATTAATTAAATTGTAAGACTTTGTTTATAAGCGACTATTAATATCCAAACTATGTCTTACCTGTCATGATACTTTTATGTTTTATGCCGATTTTGATGACTCATACTACTGTTTTTACAGTCATTATACGGCTAGCGTATGTACGATAACATTAAACTGTGGCTAAGCTGCATTACTATGAAACCGACGAACAGCGCAGGTGCTGACAAAGGTTGTACCATAATAAAAATCAGTGCGAAGCCAAGCACCGTCAGTAGCCATTTGACCATTTGACCCCGATATAACTGGCTGACAATATGTCGGCGCGCGCGATATCCGGTACGCCAAAAAATAAATCCAGCAAAAACGGCTTGAGTGGCAAAGCTCAATAGTGCACCTATAGCGCTACTCTTTGCTACGACTAGCTCACTGTGCAGCCAAAAAATATCTAACATCGAAGCAATGACAATCAGGATGAATAGTACCCATACTTGGCGCTTGAGATAGAGGCTAATTTTATCTTTTTGCGTGCGTTTGGCAGGCTTGGTCATTAGCTATCCTATAGCATTGGTATAATAACCACCGCGTTGGGATAAGGTAGCATATTTACGACAAGTTTATCGGTAAGCGACTCACTATGCTCATGTCATTTCAGCAATGTCACTTTAGAGATGCCACTTTAAAGATGTCGCTTTTTTGCCAACATAAAACGCCACTTATTATAGTGAGCGCTCGACCTTTAAGCAAGTAAAATGTAACGTTTGTCAACCATTTAGTTCAAAAGACGCCAGTGATTTATTTGTCAGTAAAACCATGACACGCTCAACGCTAATGATGAGTCCCTTAGATAGAAGAGTGTAAGCGAGCCACTTTATAATTTTTTCATTAGATGCGAAGTATTTACGAAATACAACGACGAATCTGCTGCGCCATAATGCTCCAGCCGGCCACAAAGTCTTTACTCATACTCATATCTTCTACTTGTACAGTTGTATTGACAGGTTGCAACTTTGCAATCAAACCTTTAGCAGGCTCACTTTGAGCGACCAAACACATCTGTTTAGCTGGACGCTGCTCATTAAGCCAACGTAACTGACTGGCCTTAGGGGATAGATGTTCATCAGCAGTCAAACTACCAGCGTATTGCAACTGCATGGGTTTTTCCATATATTGATAAGAATCATGATAAGCCCAATAAGGTCGTTTTTTTTGTGAGATGTTCTGTGCCGCTACTGCCTTGTCCATGCGCTGGGCAAATTTTTGTACATTTTCCTGATAAAGCTTTTTGTATTCCGGATTGGCATGGCTATGAATGACTGCCAGTGCGCGGGTAATGGCTTTAGCATTGTCAGGATCTAGCCAAATATGCGGATCTAACGTGCCAGCAATAGGAACTCCTTTTACATCACGTAGCGGATGACGATCAAAGGCATTAAAATTAAATAACGCAATGCCATTGGGCGCGGTATTCAAACTTGACGCTAGACTATTCTCTAGAGACTCGCCAAACCACACGACAAACTTACTGTCTTGAATGGCCTTAATATCACCCGGACTAATGCTGCCATGATGTCCAATATCCCCTGCTTGTAATAGTCGATTTGCTGATGGCGCGCCTTCAGTCACAGCCTCACTTAATAAAAATAGCGGGTAATTACTGACGCTCACTGTAGCGGCTTGTGCACTCATCGCTAATGAACTTAATATCATAAGTGCCGCGGTCAGCAGACGTTGCGGCTGTATCATTGAGTGCCAAAATTTATTGAAAGATGAAGTGGTAAAAAAGGACTTAGGGTCTAGAAAATTATTTATAACATTATCGTTATTTTGACGATGAAAAGTCATGCGTAAGTAGTCCTGTTAAATAGATAGGAATAATAAGAGTTATGTTTTTCTAATCTCCATTATGTTATACTATAACAATTAAAATTGCTAACTTATTTTTCGGAGCCTGAATAGTGTCCATTACTTCATCTGCCTGTGAGTCATCTGCCAATGACCACGTAGACGATAGTCACGCACATGACAGTCATGTGCACGATGTGCAAGACTTTACGCAACATGATGTGGCCGAGCGGCTGGTAGCAGCCAAAGAACAGTGTCGTACACGTGGCGTGCGCTTTACGCCCTTACGTCAGCAGATATATGCGCTGGTGTTACAAGCCAATAAGCCTGTTGGCGCTTATGATCTCATCACTCAATTACAGCAAGCACGTTTATTAGACAGTGATAATGAGACTGATACCGCAAAAAATGTAGCGCCACCGACGGTTTATCGCAGTTTAGAGTTCTTGTTAAGCGAGGGTCTGATTCATCAGCTGACCTCAATTAATGCTTATGTTCCTTGCTGTCACCCGCGTGCCCAGCATACGGCTGCGTTCTTAATATGTGATCAGTGCCAACGCGTGCAAGAATGTAGTAGCTTGCCAGTACAAGAAATGATGAGCTTCACTGAGCAAGATATTGGCTTTACTGTTGCCCGTAGTGTCATTGAGCTGAGTGGTCGCTGCCAAGGGTGTCAATAAGGCCATGCAAAATATTCTTCTATTCATTTTTAAACTATTAGCTGCCAACTCATGAAGCATTCTGTATCGCCATCTAAACAACCGTTATCTAAGCAGACGCCTGTGTTTACCGCAGAGCATGGAAAGCCATTACTTACTTTGAGTGATGTCAGTTACCATATTGGGCCACAACGTTTGGTATCGCATATTAGTATTGACATGGCGATTAATGAAACTATGAGTCTCGTTGGCCCTAATGGTGCTGGCAAGTCAACGTTGGTGAAGCTTATATTAGGTCTAATTACACCTACTAAGGGTCAAATTATTGCGCATGAGCCGCTGCAACTGGGCTATGTGCCACAACGCTTTGCGGTACCGCCTATCTTACCCCTACGGGTACAAGATTTATTGGCACAAGCGGATAAGCGACGTTTAAATGACGAGCAGCGGCAGTTTATTTTTGATAACTTGTCTTTAAATCATTTATTACCGCGGCAAATGTTGCACTTGTCCGGCGGCGAGACCCAGCGCGTATTACTAGCACGCGCCTTATTGGATAAACCCAATTTATTAATTTTGGATGAACCCATGCAAGGGCTTGACCCTGATACGGAGGTTTGGCTCTATCAGTTTATTGATGAGTTGCCAGAGTTTTTACGCTGTGCCATGTTAGTAGTGTCCCATGATTTGCATTGGGTGATGAAAGGAAGCCGACGGGTAATTTGTCTTAACAAGCATATTTGTTGCGAAGGTCAGCCCAGTGAACTTGCTATCAGCACTGAGTTTCAAAAGCTGTTTGGTCATCATTATGAGCAACCCTACGTACATCAGCCGCACGCCTGTGAGCACCAAGCACCAAGTGAGTTGTCGTAATCAAACCCATATAAATTTACCAGCTGGTAAACTATTTCCCATTGCCTTACTTATTTTTTATTAGGTTCTCTATTAAAATTTTTATTAAGCTCTTTATTAACGAAGTCTAACGGACCTTTTTATGACCGCTTGGTTAGCTATCATTGCCCCTGCTTGGATTGCCGGCAGTATTTTGGCCCTGCTATCCGCGCCCCTTGGTTGTCTCGTACTGTGGCGGCGCATGGCATTTTTTGCAGATGCTTTAGCACATGGAACGCTACTTGGCGTCGCGTTAGCGGTCTGGTGGCAACTGCCGATGGGCATTGGTATCGCTATGGTTAGCGTCATGGTGGTATTGGGACTGGTGCTAATTGATGATGAGCGGCTTCCCGCTGATGCGGTATTGGCTGTAGTCGCGGTATCCTTACTGTGTTTGGGACTATTGGCATTGACTCAGCTTACCAATCAGCAAGCCAATGTATTAGGCTTCTTATTTGGTAACTTACTTGAGCTTGATTGGGCGGATTTACCGTTACTGGCCGGCAGTGTACTGGTTGGTTTAGGGTTACTCACTTATATTTGGCCGGCGCAAATCAAACTGGCGACTCATGAAGCTTTAGCCCGTATTCAAGGGATTAACCCGACACGGCAACGACTGTTCTTTATGGGCGTATTGGCAGGATTCTGTGCCATTGCCTTGCAAGCGGTTGGTAGCTTATTGATTAGTGGCTTGCTGGTATTACCAGCATTAACAGCGCGCCTATATTCAACGTCGCCAAAACAAATGGTGATTGTAGCGCTGATTGTTGCTCAACTCGGTGTTACTCTAGGGGTTTGGGGCAGTATCTGGCTGGATATACAGACCGGATTGACTATTGTATTGGTATTAGCGATTTTGTTTTTCGCCGCGCTAATGATTTCTAAATTAGCAACCTCAAAATTAATGCCTTCAAAATTTTGGTCGGCACGTCGTTAAATAAACCGCTATCCTTCCTAGCTGAACGCTTATCACTTTGTTTTATCGAACTTTTTTTATAAATATCGCTAGAGATTTCATTAGTTTTATGTTATAAATTTGCCTGAATTTTATCAGCAAAACCTTATAACAACTGCTGTATAAAACAGTTAAATATGTTGGTGGTATGAGTTACTAGGTTATATAAGTTATTAAATAGAGACCTCAATGGGTTAGGATTGGATGGAATGGATAACATCAAAAATGAGAAGTAAAAATCAAAGTCTTGCTTATCTATACCCGCTCTTTGACAGCATCCGCTGTTTTAGTTTGATAAAGGACTGACCATGCTAGGCTATCCTGCCCGTAAGATCAGCACGCCAGATGAGCACGTAAACATCTTGCAGATTACTGATTTACATTTAGCTTCCTACTATCCTATCAGTGGCAATCCTATTGCTGACAGTATTATTGCTGACAACGATGGCCCAACTGACTCTATTTGTCAGAATAATTTTGAAGCGGCCCTCAAGCAAGCGTTAAGCGAAGATATTCGCTGTGATTTAATCTTGGTCACCGGCGACTTAGTGAATCAAGTACAATCGGCTATCTATGATCATATTTTTGAGATATTAGAGGCAACCAATATTCCTTTTGCCTGTATTGCTGGCAACCATGACGTGACCGATGAAATGGTTACTGAACAGCCATTTTTTCAACGAGAACTGATCGCTCAATCTGCTGATAGTCGTCTACTCAGTCGCCATGTAATTGATACTGACTACTGGCAATTGCTATTACTGGACTCTGCTATTCCCGGCAAAGTCACTGGCGAGGTTACCAATACTGATATTGACTGGTTATGTGATCAGCTGAAAGCTTGCGATAAGCCAGCCTTGATTGCGATACATCATCACGTGATACCGATGAGATCCGATTGGATAGATGCCCACATTGCGGAGAATACAGAGAATTTTTGGCAACGTATGATGCCCTTTGAGCATCTACGGGTCATTATCAGCGGTCATACTCATCAAGAACAAGTCCGCTATCGCCAAGGTGTTACCGTCTACAGCACACCATCCACATGCTACCAATTTAAACCTTATGAAGATGATTTTACGGTTGATAAAAATGCGCGGCCCGGTTACCGCTGGTTGCAATTGGCCAACAAGGGACAGGTTGCAAGCTGGGTCAAAAGATTGGATACTTGACGGCCAGTTTTATTGGCCTAAATAAGATATTAAACTGAATAACCTGTTAGCCTAAATAATAGTGACATTATATATGGCTGATAATGCTTGACTCATATAAGATTAGAAGTACCATGCATTACTATACTAGTAACTATTAAGTAGCTGCCAAAGTTAAGAATCGCTTCATTATTAATAAGAAAGACGATGACGTTACTAAAATAGAATAAAAACCTTATCGTCTAACCCTTCAGTATCGCCCAAGGCTGGATGCTAGGCAAGATTATAATAGCAATTATAACCACTAAGAGGGCTACATTGACCACCCGCTAAGTATTCGCAATCAGTAATTTGTAGCATTATTTTAGCAGTACTATTTAAATAAAAATGTGCATAACAATATACATGACAACTTTAGTAGTGATATAGGCATACCGATATAAACGTATCATTATAAATGTACTATAAAATTAGCCGTGTTACTTGCGTTACCAAGTGGTGAAACGTTCTATAAAAGGACAGTTTATAACGTTTGGAAAATTTACAACGTCTTGTCTTTTAAAATGTCGTTTTGTTGAATTAATTTGTAAAATTAGGATACCCATATGAGCACCCTGACCACGAATCCGAGTGATGTTAAATTTACCCCTTATGTGCCTGCCAAAGACGAAGAGTATATGTCTGATGCGCAGTTAGAGCATTTTAAGGCTATTTTATTGGATTGGAAGCATCAGCTGATTGGCGAAGCTGACCGCACGAAGACTTATATCCAAGATGAGTCAAGCGCTATGCCAGACATTAATGACCGCGCTACTCAAGAAGAAGAATTTGCGTTAACGCTACGTACACGTGACCGCGAACGTAAGCTCATTCGCAAAATTGACAAGTCCATGGCAGAAATTGAAAATGACGACTATGGATTTTGTGAAACTTGCGGGGTAGAAATTGGCCTACGTCGTTTAGAAGCCCGTCCGACCGCGACCCAATGTATTGATTGTAAGACTTTATCTGAAATTAAAGAGCGCCAGAACCAAGGTGCTTAAATTAGGTGTAGTCAGTTCACAATAAAAGAGAGTCGTGTATAGCAGCGTGCTACTGGTATAAATTTTTCTGGCGTGCTGTTCGCAAGCGGGACAGAGGCTGCAAAACGTTTGTTACAGTAGCATCCCAGTAGCACTGTATCGTTTTTAAATTGAATCGACTATATAACTAAAGTACGTATAACAACGAGCGACCCTATCATTGGTCGCTCGTTGCGTTTTATGAAATAGTTCTATGCTTGTTAAGTAGCTACTATCATTAAGTGCCCCCTAACAAATTAACTGCTTGCTAACAAAATAAGAGCACTTAATAAATATCTTTTTATAGCCACCTTCTTTATCCTATCCAAATCCTTCTACTTTCGACAGTTGCTTACTTTGACACTCATAAATAATCATATTCATACTCATGTCCAAACCCCAACGCCAGCAGCACAAGTGCAGCCTATTGGACGCTTTGCGCCTTCTCCGACTGGTGAGCTACACCTTGGCTCATTAACCACGGCACTTGCCAGTTATTGCCACATTAAATCAATAGGTGGAAAATGGCTGCTGCGTATGGAAGATACTGACACCGCACGCTGTGACAACCAGTTTACCGAACAAATACTGATAGACTTAGAAGTGTTAGGGCTGCATTGGGATGGCGATGTTATCTATCAATCTGAGCGTATTGATATCTACAATAATTACTTATCGACAGTGCTACATCCGCTAACCTATGGCTGTCAATGCTCACGTAAAAGTCTGGCACAGTTTTGGGAACAACAGTGTTGGGAGCAACAAGAGTTAGAACAACAGAATGGCCAACAAGATAACACGGTAAATAGCACAGACCCCAAAAGCGTGAAGGATGCATTGATTCGTAAACAATGTTATCCGCGTTGCTGTATAGACACCAATCTTGATCGCCAGCAGCATAAGCTACGTATACAACTGCCTGATTATACCATTGGTTTTATGGATGGCATTCAAGGGATGCAATGGAGCAATCCACAGCAAACTTTAGGGGATATGGTAGTACGACGTCAAAATGGCATGATTAATTATATTTTGGCAGCCAGTATTGATGACGGCCTACAACAGGTCACCCATATCATGCGCGGCTTAGATATTTTACCGCTAACCACTGCGCAAATTAGCATCATGCAGTCGGCAAATCTGCCCAGCATCGACCATTGGTATCATCTGCCTTTAATATGCAACGCTGAAGGACAAAAGCTCTCCAAGCAAAATCTTGCCCAGCCTATCGATACTGGTAATCCAAGTGAGCTGATCGCAACTGCCTTACAAATGTTACAACAACCCCCTGTTGATATGGACACGCCAGCACACATGCTCGAGCAAGCGGTTACTCAATGGGATAACACCCCTCTGCAAAGCCAAACTCATTTAAATATACCCACGCTCTAAAAAGCAAAAAGCGCCGCTGCTTGCGACGCTTTATCCATACTCTTACCTATTATATTCAGTGTCTTTTTCGGCGATAACACAGCAGCTCATAAGCCATATTCGGTTCAAAATTGATCGTACTAACCGTGAATGAGAAGCACCTGACCATGAACTATAAACCATGTTTTAATAATAACGGCCCTGACTTTTTTCTATCTCAGGGCTCTCTTTATAAATTTTTAGCAATAGCGCTACCATTACTAAGCTTATTAGCATTGATGAGCCACCATAACTAAAGAATGGCATGGTGAGACCTTTGGTTGGTATCGCGCCCATATTCATCGCTGCATTAATGATAGTCTGCGCAATAAAGACAATGCCAATACCGAAAGCCGTATAACTCATACGCATCTGCCGACGTTTTAGCGCATTGTAGCTGATACGCATAGCGCTACCGATGATTAGTGCTTCAAGCAGTAACACCATAGTTACTCCCACAAAGCCCAGCTCTTCACCCGTAATCGCTAATAAAAAATCTGTATGAGCCTCTGGCAGGTGCGATAGCTTTTGGACACTTTCGCCATAACCAACACCCGTAAACTCCCCGCGACCAAAAGCAATTAAGCTGCGAGCCAGCTGATAATCCGTATCCTGAACGTCATCAAAGGGATCTAAAAATGACAACACACGTATCAATCGATACTGTACCAGCGTCACTGCTAGCACCGCTAGACCAACAACCAGCACGCCCAATGCTAAAAACTGCTTATAAGGCGCGCCAGCTATATAGAACATAGCAAATACTGTCCCTACAATTACCACCAACGAGCCAAAGTCGGGCTGTAACAACAAGAACATCGTTATCATACCAACGACTAAAAAGATCCGTAAAAAACCGTCCCAACCATTACGTACCTCAAAAGAGCGACGTACGACAAAGTCAGCAACGAATACAATCATGACCAATTTGGCCAGCTCCGCCACCTGAAAATTAAGAAACCCTAACTCTAGCCAGCGTTTAGAGCCGTTAATGGGGGTACCAAGTAGGGTCAAAAACAGCAACCCGCCGGTAATTGCTAACAGTATAAACTGCGTTTCGGTTTTATATAAGGTTCGTAGGGGTAGCAAATAATAAGGAATGGCCGCCATACAGATGCCAAAAACCATATACATCAGCTGATGTTCAAAAAAGTACAGCTCTGTCATCCCGCGACTGAGCGCAAAAGGAATAGAAGCCGAAGCAACCATCAATAAACTAAGCACCAGCATACAGCCAACACTAGATAATAAGATGGCGCGTGCTGATGGCATGGAGAGAACACCATCTGAGCCAGTAGCTGGCTGCGACTTCTGAGAAGAACGAGAAAGAAAGGAGAGCGCCATAATTTTATATACACTGACAAACAAAAAACACGGCGTCTATTAAACGCCACCGTTTAAAAAAATATAAAGTAGATCGTACAAGATAGATAATAACAGACAGTAAGTTCGAGACAAATAGTGCGCGATAAATAAATCTACATGCCATAACCCAACCCAACATTAAACTAAGCGGCTTAATAAACTATTAACAATCAGCAACTTAATAAAAGGTTCATGAGCACCGCAAATAACATCTTGTTAAGCACATGCCATTGCTTAGCAGCCCTGTCAACACGTAAGCACATCAGCAAGCTGGTTATGTGGCCGACTGGTTGCTTGTCTATTTATTGACAGTAGCAGTAATTTATAAGCAAAACAATCATTTATCAAGCAAACCTAATTTATCGAGCAAAAACTGCCATTTATTAAATGCTGTCACCTACTCGTTAACTCATGCCAATATTTAGCCGACCGGAGCCGTATCTAATTGTGCTACTAACTGACTAAAATGTTCGCCGCGGGCCGCATAACCGTCAAACTGATCGAAGCTGGCACACGCTGGCGATAACAATACCGCTTGTACTTGTGACAAGCTACTTGCTGTCACTTGGTGGATGGTCGCAAAAGCGCCTTCCAGTGTCTTACATTGATGTAATGTCACATCATCACTTAATGAAGCGGCGCGTAGATGCTGCTCAATTTGCTGACTGTCCTCGCCAATACAAAGTACCTGACTGACATACTGATTAATAAAAGGAATTAGTTCACCAAATTTCTGGCCTTTGCCTTGTCCCCCTAAAATCAATAACAGCTTGCCATCTTTGGGAGCATATACCGCGCCTAGCCCTTCGATAGCTGCCATAGTTGAGCCGATATTAGTGCCCTTGGAATCATTAAAATAGTCAATACCAGCTGCCGTTGCCATATACTGGCAACGATGCTCAAGTCCGGTGAATTGCTGTAGCGTAGTAAGCATGCTATCGAGCGGTAGACCAGCGAGCTCACCAAGCGCAAGAGCAGCTTGGGCATTGAGCAAATTATGCCGACCTTTGATTAGTAGTTTATCCGCTGATAATAGCCGATCAGTCCCGCGAGCCAGATGTATCTGCCCGTTAGGATCTGTAATTAAACCATAGTGACCTTTATCAGGAGCATGAATACCCACACTCAGCCTTGGCAAATTGTCCGCCACTAATGGTCGGGTCAGTGCATCTTCACGGTTAATGACCATGGACTTTGCACCTTGAAAGATACGATGCTTGGCTTGGTGGTAACCAAGCATATCGCCATGACGATCTAAATGATCAGGCGACATATTAAGCACAGTGGCGACCTGCGCCCCTAAATTAGTGACTGTCTCCAACTGGAAGCTGGACAGCTCAAGTACTGCCAACTGCATGTTGGTATTAGCAAGGAGGTTGAGCGCTGGCACGCCAATATTACCACCAACACCGACATCTACCCCTGCATCAGCAGCCATTTGTCCAACCAAGGTGGTCACGGTACTTTTCGCATTAGAGCCAGTGATAGCAACTATTGGCACCTCACAGGCGTCACAAAACAGCTGAATATCGCTGACCACAAGGATGTTTGCTTCCCGTGCGGCCGCGACTGCTTCAATATCAAGAGAGATACCTGGGCTGATAATAATACGGGCTGCCTGTTGTAATAAATCAGCATCAATGGCGCCGAACTGCCTGATATCAACCGCTTTAGGTAATTTATCGGCTAGTGCCGGAGCTGACTGTGTGTCCGTGACTGCTACACGGTAGCCTTGTGCGGCTAGATAGCGCGCTACTGATAGCCCTGATTGTCCTAAGCCGACCACCACTTGTAGGCCACTGCCTTTATGGAGTAAGGTTTCTGTTGCGGCGAGGTTGGTCATATCTCTTCCTTATGTTGAACGAACAAAGCTACATCAAGCAAACGCGCGTTACGAGCAGAGTTAATTACTATGATGGAGAGCATCATAACGGTATCGTGCATGTTTCGATACTGCTTGTTTATCACTTTGTGCTATTATGCGCATGTTTTTGTGTTACATCGCTAATGCTACAACTTGTGCTTTGACAAGTATTTTTATTGGGTCTTCTCACTTGAGATTTTAGTTTAGCATGTTGTGACCTTTATCACGCTATTGTCACGCCTCTTCAGCGACTATTTCCGTCATTACAGTATGGCAAGCATGGGCTTAATCGTGTTTTCGCTCCTATTATTTGACACTTATACCCTATCTTAGATTTTTTCATCAAATTTTACTATTGGCGATACTGCAAGCAGTGCCTTTACTACCCAGTTTTTGAGTAGCTTTGACACTAAAGAAGCGCTGGACGGCGTTCCTATTGACGTCAGCCAAGCCCACTTTTGGGATATCAGTGCGGTTGATACTCTAGACAAGTTAGTCATGCGCTTGCAACGTGAAGGGATTGATGTCAAAGTAGATGGACTAGATAATGCCAGTCGTACGTTGATTGACCGCTTTTCTATCCATGATCGACGCGATATTGGCTTGTTGGATTAAATGGAACGGGCCGTTTACGTTATTGAATGAGCGTAGGCGTGCCTGCTGCCTTTCTCTTGCCCAAGCTTATCTTTTGCCCAAGTTTAACTATATTTTCATTATTGACATGATGTGGTTGCCTTATGAGTAACTTAAAACCAGATAGTGTGATTGCTTGTCTAGACTGCCCTGACCATGTGCAGGCGGTATTGAATGCCAGTATGTGGGCATCGGTGCGTCTACAAGTCCCTATCGGCCTGCTGCATTCGGTACCGAGCGTACAGCAAAAAGCAGCAGTCAACTATTCAGGTTGCCTAAACATCGATGATGAAAGCGCCTTACTAGATCAATTTACCAGTAAAGAGCATTTGAGTAACTGTGAGCTAAAAGCCCAAGGTAAGCTTCTACTTCATCAAGCCGCCACTTACTGTGAGCAACATCGGCATAAGCGCAAAACATACACCTTACATCGACACGAAAATCTTAGCGAAAGTATTGATTATGTCGATGATAAGGCGCAACTCATCGTCATTGGTCATCATGTCACTTGTAAAGCCAGTTTAGGCCAACTGATACGCTTAAGTCACTGCCCCATCTTGGTGACTCATGCACCATTTTTGCCCCCAACTACGGCTTTATTTGCTTTTGATAACGGTCCTACCTCACATAAATTACTCAATTGGCTCTGTAAAACGCCGCTCATTCGGACGTTAACTATCCATATCGTCATGATCGGTAAAGACAACTCTGAAAATTGCGATGCACTCCGCGAAGCTTATGCTCGCCTTAAGCAAGCCGGTATTAAGGCTAAAAAGGCGTTACTAGACTGTCGCGATGTCAGTGTGGCCTTAAACTACTATCAAAGTGAGCATGATATCGGTCTGTTAATGACCGGTGCGTTTGGGCAATCACGTCTTCGTGAGCTGCTCCAAGGTAGCGACACTAAAAAGCTACTCGGTAGTACCAAGACCCCCTACCTACTCTTTCCTAAAGCTTAAGCTCAAAGCAAGCTTACACTAAGTGCTAAGTAGCAATCGCTACCTACCTACACCTCCTACCCTCTATCTCCATAATATTTTATCCAATCATCACCGTATAGCCTCCCCAAGAACTCTAAAAGTTGGTTATAATAAAGTTCTCTTTGCTCTAACGCCAAAGGTTGATGCATCTAACTTATATTGATAATATCTCATATTTATTATGACAATATAAGTACTCTATTTCGTCGTTACGGTGGTTATTTACGAGCGCATAAGTCCAATCTTACTTGCCCCCTTGAGTAATTTTGGCACAGTTCTTGAATGACTTACTGTAAGCATAGTAGCGATACGATGCAGCAAGATGCACGTATCAACCTGCGGCATCACTCATATAAGGAAATTTTTTATGAAGCTAATCACTGCGATTTTAAAACCGTTCAAGCTCGATGATGTGCGCGAAGCGCTTTCTGACATTGGTGTCAAAGGTGTCACCGTCACGGAAGTAAAAGGTTTCGGTCGCCAAAAAGGCCATACCGAGCTGTATCGCGGCGCAGAATATGTGGTGGATTTTCTACCTAAAGTAAAAGTCGAGGTAGCCGTTATTGATGAGATGGTTGAGCCTGCTATCGAGGCTATCACCCGCATTGCCAGCACTGGCAAAATTGGTGACGGTAAAATATTTGTTACCGCTCTTGAGCAAGTCATTCGTATTCGTACGGGTGAAACGGGTCCTGACGCCATCTAATGGTGCAGACAGCCTTGATCACTTGTTGATCATTTAAAGTACGCCTAACGATCGGTCATACCGATATCTGCATTGTCAATTCAAGGGGGAATTAAAATGCAAAGCCAAATTTTTGAGCTCCAGTACGCACTCGATACGTTTTATTTTTTGATATGTGGGGCGCTGGTCATGTGGATGGCAGCCGGCTTCACTATGCTAGAGGCCGGATTGGTTCGATCAAAAAATACGGTCGAAATCTTGACTAAAAATATCTCACTGTTTGCAACCGCTAGTATCATGTACATGGTATGCGGCTATGCCATTATGTATGGTGGCGATCTGTTTTTGAGCGGGATTGCAGGCGGTGAGACACTAGTAGATGATGCCTTAGCAGCCTCGGCTGAAAATGGCTTCGGTGGTGATTCCGTTTACTCTGCAGCGTCCGACTTTTTCTTCCAAGTAGTCTTTGTGGCAACCTGTATGTCAATCGTCTCAGGTGCCGTAGCTGAACGTATGAAACTGTGGTCTTTTTTACTATTTACAGTGGTTATGACCGGCGTCATCTATCCACTAGAGGGTAGTTGGACTTGGGGCGGCAACGATGTTTTTGGGTTATTTAACTTAGGTGACATGGGCTTCTCTGATTTTGCTGGCTCTGGTATCGTGCATATGGCAGGTGCCGCTGCTGCATTAGCAGGCGTATTGCTGCTAGGAGCGCGTAAAGGTAAGTATGGTCCTAATGGTGAGATATGGGCGATTCCTGGTGCTAATCTGCCACTGGCAGCGCTTGGTACGCTAATCTTATGGATGGGTTGGTTCGGCTTTAATGGGGGATCAGTTCTTAAACTGGGTGACATTGCCAGTGCCAACGCCGTTGCCATAGTGTTTTTGAATACCAATGCAGCAGCAGCAGGCGGTGCCATTGGGGCCTTATTACTCGCGCGTCTCATCTTCGGAAAAGCTGACTTAACGATGCTCTTAAATGGTGCATTAGCAGGTCTAGTTGCGATTACCGCAGAACCCTCAACCCCCTCTGCTCTACAAGCTACTATTTTCGGTATGATAGCGGGCGTGATTGTAGTGTTATCAATCCTCGCCTTAGATAAGATGAAAATTGATGATCCAGTTGGTGCGATTTCGGTTCATGGCGTGGTTGGTCTGTTTGGTCTACTGATTGTCCCGATTACCAATCCGGCATCTACCTTTATCGGTCAGATTGCTGGTGCTGCCACAATTTTTGCTTGGGTATTTATTGCCAGTTTAATGGTGTGGTCAATTATTAAAGTAGTCATTGGTCTGCGCATTTCTGAAGAAGATGAATACGAAGGCGGAGATATAGCAGAATGTGGTATGGAAGCTTACCCTGAGTTTACAAGATAGCTTATTTGAGCCATTTAATGAATCTACAATGTAAAAAGTCCCGCAAAACCTTTCGGTAATGCGGGATTTTTTTGCCATTTTCTATCCAGAAAATTTCTCGATAAAAAATGTCTGTTATAACAATAACGTTAGCTTATCTTTTTTTCCAGGTCTGACTGCGCGAGAATGGACCGATATAACCTTTTAGGTCTAAAGTATTGCCGCTCAAGTTCGCAGTCATACGATAGGTCTTATCTTTTGCAGGATCAGTAATGGTGCCACCACTATATTTGCCACCACCGTCAGACTTTAGATTAGCAATAATAGTTCTACCAACATGTTTCTGACCTTTCGGTGAAACAGTGCTGATAAGCTTACCAGTTAATACACCATTGTACTCTGTGATTTTGACCACGCCTTTTGGCTGGCCATCATCAAAAGTCTGCCAAGTAGTATTGGCTAATGGATCAGCAGCAAATGCTAGACTTGCTAAGCTGATACCGGCAACTGCTAACGTAGTTTTTGCGAATAATTTCATAAATCGATTCCCTTCGTACAATGATTATTAAAAACGCTATGTCCCTAAACTTATCCTTTGCTATAGGTTATGCAGTACTAAATTGATAACTTAAGCAACATAAGTAATGTCTTAACCCATTATAAGCAAATTTAGGGGTTTGACTAGTAATTTTTTTATAGTTTATTATTTCTATAAAAACAGAACTATATCAAATAGTTATAAGAACGGATTGTCTATGTTTTTGTCTGATCGGTCACTATTATCTTTTGACTCAAGCACTTTTTTACTATACTGACCATCGCTTTCAAAAGCTTGCAAAATTTTTCCTGTAAGTTCATGCAATTGCTGCGCTTGCTTATATCCTAAAGCATCAAAATGTAAATCAATATCACCATAGATGATGATCTTGTCTTTTTGATTTTCAACCACTAACTCACCAATTTGCATACTTTGATGATTATTAGCAAAGGGTTCAATCATTGAGCTCTCCTGTTTATTAACAGTGTGGTGCTTTATTTTCTGATGCCCTATCAATTTTTAGTTGATAATGGATCAATATGAGGGTAGTTATGGGTTTAGCTAATAGCTATTAAGCTTGTAACTGTACCCTTAACCAATCAATAATAGCCCATAAAAACAGCATCCAAGTCGGCTCTTCATTAGGCGTTGCTGGTTGTTCTATATCATCGCCTGCTTGTAACGGTAATGCCATTGCCTGCGCTTTGGTCTGACGGTCAAGTATCGGCAGCACATCAATCCCCGTCTGTTCCGCTAGCTCATCCACACTGATGACGTCTATGCGCTCCGACTCGTCGTTGGGGGCATAATACACGCCAGCTTGATTAATGGCAGGAATATAGACTGCCTTAAAAAAATGGCTAGGAACCAATACTTGACCGGCAAGCTGTGTGGTTTTTTTATTGGTAAACGCCACCCCAGTGACGGTATAGACCTCGCCATATTGCTGGGTTAAATAGCGAGTAGCGGACTCAATATTACGCCAAATATAACGGTTATTACGCGGTGACTGTGGCGCTATATTAGCCAGACTAAAGCTGTCGTATTGTTGGCTGCGATTGGCCATATCAGCATTGGGTGCTAGATGCCCACGGTCATAACCAGAGCCTGAATAATCAGATAATTTAGCTCGATCTGAATCTGGCAGTCGACTTTCTTCATGAAAACTGTCTTCGCGGTCGATTTCTCTGGCCTGTTGCAAGCGCTGGCGCGTCAAATACTCTGCTGACCATAGTGGTGTACGCGAAACAGCAGAATACATGACTGCAAAGCCGTCAAAGCACAACGACTGGGTATCTTTACTAAGCTTAATATTAGTAAATTCAGGATACACGCCACCATAAAATGACTCGCTACACTGAGTCAAATCATCAGCTTGTGCGGGTACTATACCTAGCATAATCATGATAGCTATGACTAACGTTATCATACTACTTTTAAGACTATCACAACCCATCACTCTACGTTTAATAATCATCTAATCATTTATGCCTGCTCATAACAATACGCTATCCTAGCAGGCGTCCGCAAATAAAGGAAGATAAGCCATCACGCTACTGAAAAATTTGAGCAAGACAAAGGGTTTTTACCAGTGACATTTTAAATCTTATCCGCTATACTAGGCCGTCTAAAATAATCAGGCAGCCGATTAGCATCTTCTGATGATATCGTATACAACTGTCTGCTGAACGTCAAAAACGGTGAAGTGGGTGAGTGGCTGAAACCGCACGCCTGGAAAGTGTGTATACGTTCATAGCGTATCGAGGGTTCGAATCCCTCCTTCATCGCCAATTTTATCAGTTCTAGTTGAACTCTGGTTTTCTCATTCCGTTTTATCCTTTCCCCAAAACCCCTTATATATTACGCTTACCGCTTATTTTATTTGTCCTGAATCATCCTATCTAAACCAAACAGCCCTTTTCCCATCATAATCAAAGCCAGTTTACTCTATTAAAATAGAGACTCTTATAGTTTTTATCTTTTTGACCTTTATTTTTGATAGTTAATAAATATTCTTAAAAAACCTATCTATGCGATCCTACCTTCCATTGAGAACCTAAGAAAAAATAAAGAGTCTGCTTCTCAATGGAACAACAAAGCTTTTCATCAAGTCGCTTAGTCACGCTTGGGCGGTACGGAATAGGTGCCAACAACATGTGCGACCAAGTCGCTAGAGCCTTCTGAGTACAAAGAAACCTCACCTACGATTAGCTTGCGCCCTACTTTCATCAAGGTGCAGTCAGCAATAATACGTGCTTCTGCTGATGGTTTACGCAAGAAGTTGATGGTAAGGCTCGTCGTCACTGTCAACGGTACAATGCCAATTGTACCAAGTATTGCTACATAGATTGCTACATCAGCAATGCTCATCAATACAGGGCCAGAGACCGTTCCACCAGGACGCAGCTCGTCTATACCAATATCATGCGACAAGGTCGAACTCTTATCACTTACTGCCTCAACCCTACATTTGGTTTGTGGAAACTCTAATGCCATAAAGGCAACAATCTCTTCTTTACTTGCAGACATATATACTCCTGGGGTCTAATTATACTTATTGTTAACTACTCACTATTCTCATTGAGGCACATTGAGTTGTTTGAGCGTTGCGGACGCAGTAACAGAGAGAGCCCTATCGCTATTATGGCTCCAATGCTAGAAGCCATATAACTGGTACTAAAATCTCCAGTAATCTCTGCAATATAACCTGCGGCGATTGGTCCTAAAGCCTGTCCACTTGAAAACGCGAAAGTCAACGCGGCAAGCGCACTCGCTGCAGCAGCTGGCCCAAAATAATCTCCTGCAGCAGCAGACATGATGACGGGAACACTCCAAACAACGGCACCAAATAAAGCGATTGAAAGATAGAGCCCTAACACCCAATCGCTCAGACTAACCAAAAAATAAGCAATGGCAAGAACAAAAAAGGCCAGTGCTAATCCAAGACGCCTGCCAATTCGATCTGAAATCCATCCAAATAGCACACCCGAAAAAGCACTAAGTAGCCCTATCCACGCCCAAAGTCTGCCCGCAATAGTCTCGCTTAATTGATATGGTCCTACCATGCTAGTCACAATAAAAGTGACATACGTCATGTACGTTGCACCATAGATTGCAAAAATGACACCTAAATGTACCAGCAACTTGATGTTGTCACGTTCTAGCTTTGTCTTGCGCTTTATAGGTGAATTTGGGGCATATCCAAAAGGTGTTGAGCTAATATCGTCTGGATGATTACGAATCAACGCAAAGCTTATGCCCGCAATAATGAAACTCAAAAATGCAAAAATCAGCCAGCCTGTTTGCCAAGATAGTAAATCAAAAACCGGCAATAGCTTGGGTACGATGAAGCCTGAGAAAATAATGCCAATACCAGGACCGGCCATCACTAAACCTAGCGCCAAACCGCGATGAGAGGGAAAAAACCAATGCGACATAACGCTCATCATAGGCAATACCACACCGCCACTACCGATACCCGTCAATGTATAGAACAAACATAGTAATGGAAAGCTTGTGGTAAACGCCATACCAAGCATAGAGGTCGTAATAAGGAGCAGACTTACCGTTGTGGTAACCCGTGTACCAAGCCTAGGCAAGATGATAGGGCTCAAAACCACAGCGATTAAATAGCCTATCAAATTAGCAAACCCTAATAAACCACTTTGGCTGTAATTTAGCTCAAGAGATGCCGATATTGACGGTAATAACATGCCAAAAGCGAAACGTCCCAAACCCAGTCCACAGAACATGGCAGCCGCACCAGTGATCGCAACAATCCAAGCATAATGTATCTTGCTAGCCTTTTGGACGCGTCGATTAGGCATCACAAGTCACTGTTAATTTGGTTGTCAGATGGTTCAAGAAGATTAACAAAGGCCGGCACGCTAAGTTTCGATAGAAATGTATGATAAAAAGCAGCTTCCATGTGATTATTCCTTCTTATGCTAATCTTTTTAGCATTTCCTTTGACCGTTATGGCAATAGCCTTACAATAGCTTTTGTTCTCGATTGAGTCAATTTATATGTGCTGCCACTTCTTAATAGATGCTTGCATACTGCTGATCATAACCTGTCCCCTTAGTCTCACTCATTCAAATAAAACTCTGCCATACCATCCAGCTTGGCTTTTACTGCTTTCCAATTCGGCATGACTTGAGTTAATAACCGCCAAAAGCGCTCACTGTGATTGTGTTCCACAATATGACATAGCTCGTGTAGGATGACGTAATCGATGCATTCTTTTGGTGCTTTGATTAGATGCGGATTCAGTATAAGGCTGCCTTTGGTTGAGCAACTGCCCCACTGCTTTTTCATGGCCAGTATCTTAAATGTAGGCACATCATGTGCCCAGGTGGCTTTTGGCAAAACCGCCACCAGTCGTTCTGCAAAGATACCTTTTGCTTTATCCTGATACCATTGATCGATAAGCGCTTTTACTTTGCTAGCTTGTTTATCAGTATCGACAGCATCGGTATCTAAAGCGTCACTAGCTAAAGTCACATTGAGCTTACCGCGACTGAGCTTTATGCTAGATTGAGAATCGCTAAGCACCTTTAAAACATAACGCCGACCGAGATAAAACTGAGTTTCACCGCTGACATAACGCTTAGGTAAAACGTGGTCTTTTTGTCTGGCGAATGCTTGCAGGTTTTGCCAAATCCAGCGCGCGCGTTTAAGCATCGCGTCATGAATTATCTCAGCGGTAGCATCGTCAGGTGCGGTTGCTACCACACGCTGATCAGGATGAACTTTAATGAGTACTTTACGAGGCTGAGTCTTATTAACTTGGGCTTTGCTGCTTACGGGTTTGCGGATTATTTCGTAGTGGATCACATCCGTACCGTAAGAAAACATCCCGCGCTCAGCTATTGAGGTGCAAGGCTTATTGTTCACAGATAGATTACTCATTACCGATTACCCTTTTGTGCTGCTTGTGTCTCTTGAAAGACCAAGACGGGTGATCTTCAGCACTTCTTCTATGAGCTTTTGCGCATTATCGAGACCCAAATCAGTGAACAGCATCGGCAGTAATTGTACACTGATATCATTTTCTATTTCCGCTGGGTTGATTGAGTATTCAGCTACTGCGTTGTTCACTGCCTTATCAATAGCAAAGGCGTACTGCACGAGCTGCTCATCATCTAACGAGTTATCTAATGACTTATCCGCTAAGTCGTCCTGACCGAATAGATGCTTAAACAAACCAAAATAAGCTTGAGCATGTTTATTTAACTTGCCAGCAGTATTGATAAACTCGTTCGGCACACCAGCAACCTTACGATCTTTTACCTCTTGCTCGAAATCAGCAAACATAATGTATTGCTTTACAGGGGCATCAAACATGGCTTTGGCATCTTCAATCGCTTGTTTTAGCAGCTTTGAGAAGTACTCTTGCGCATAGGGGTCATCCGCCAAATCTTGCTCAATCATTTTGGTCACACGCCCTGTGATTTTGTCGGTTTGGTTACGAGCCTCATCATCGCTTATGTCTTGCGATTGGACATTCTTGCCCTCTTTACCTAAGTTACCGACTAGGTAAACGCCTTTCGGTTCTCTAACTTCAATACCTGCAATATGCTTATCCAGTAAGCTGCGAATATCTTCTTCGTACTCACCATAATCAATAGTCTCATTGGCATCTTCACGCACCAGTTTGCGTAAGTTAACGAAGGCTTTTAGATCTCGTTTATACAGCTCACGCTTGTTGTCGAATGACTTGTCCTCAAAAAATGAGGCAGATTGTAAAGCGACCTTCATGGTATTAACAAACGTAGTCAACGCCTCGTAAAAGTCATCACGGTTTTTGAGTTTGGTATCCACCAGCTTACCATCGACTTCCTGCACTTTAGGCGCAAGCGTTTGTCTTAGTGCCGCGACATCTTGTTTATTGTTAACCCCTTTGAAGATTGCCCACAGCTCACTATGCAGCATCGGTAGCTTTTTATACTCGGTATCCATACGGTTATATAAGCCTTTGAGATCGTCAACATCAAAGCCACCTTGCGTACGTTCAGCCAAGTCTTGGTATTTCTCAATAGTGATATCCAGCTCTTTTAAGATGCCACGATAATCAATCAGGTAACCAAATTGCTTGTTTTTATGCAAGCGGTTAACCCGGGCAATAGCTTGGATAAGGCTATGCTCTTTTAAAGGCTTGTCGATATACAGGACGGTATTCTTCGGCTCATCAAAGCCAGTTAACAGCTTATCGACCACGATCATGATGTCAGGGGCGTTGTCATTAACATCGTCATTAACATTGTCCTGACTGAAGGCTTCTATAATGGCTTTGGTATAGGCTTTTTCATCGCCGCCGTAGGTTGGTGCTACATTGGCTTGCCACCAGTTCTGCACGATGTCTTTGCTGTCTTGATCGACAGCATCATGGCCTTCACGGGTGTCGGGTGGTGACATGGCTACCACGGATGACACTTTGCCTATCTTATCTAAAGCGATTTTATAACGGATTGCTGAGGCTTTTGAATCACAGGCCAATTGACCTTTTAGATGTTGCTGCTTAAAGTTTTGGAAGTGGTCCGAGATATCATGAGCAATGAGTTCAATACGGCCTTCGGTCTGATAGATCTGACCTTTTTGCGAAAACTTACGCTTTAAGTCGTTCTTTTGCTCGTCCGTCAGCTTTTGGGTAATACGGTCAAACCAGCTATCAATCGCGGCATCATTGGTATTCAGCTCAGGGACGCGCTCTTCGTATAGCAAGGGGGTGACGGTCTTATCTGCAACTGCTTGCTGCATGGTGTAGGAGTGGATGATGCTACCAAATTTACCTTCGGTCTTATCGTCTTTTAATAGTGGCGTTCCGGTAAAGGCAATGAATGCCGCTTTTGGCAATGCTTGTGCCATTCTAATATTGTTCTCACCGTTTTGACTGCGGTGACCTTCATCGACCATGACAATGATGTTTGGGCTGTCGTTATAACATTCATCGTACTTAACCGCTGAACCAAACTTATTAATGATGGAAAAGATAACCCGCTCATTGCCGTGACCGATTTGTTCTGCTAGACGTCTGCCAGAGGTTGCCATGGCGTCCGACTTGTCTCTATCGCTGAGTACGCCACCAGAAGCAAAAGTTTGGCTGAGCTGAGTCTCTAGATCAACCCGGTCAGTGACGATAATAACCCGGCATTGCGCCAGCTCTTCTAACCAAATAAGGGCCTTGGAGAAGAACACCATCGTAAAAGATTTACCACTACCAGTAGTGTGCCAAATCACGCCACCTTCGCGAGCGCCTTTATCGTCAAAGCTACTGATACGTTCAACCAGTGCTTTAATACCAAAGACTTGCTGATAACGGGCAACAATTTTACCCGCCTTTTTATCAAACAAGGTAAACAGGCGGGTCATCTCAAGCAAACGCTCAGGCTGTAAAAGACTTACGATTAAGCGGTCTTGATCGGTGACCACTAAATCACCAGCATTAATCAGCGATAAGTATTCTTTTTTAGCAGAGGCAGGGCGATGATCAAATAGACTATTAAGCTGCTCATCACTGAGCTTTTGGTTTTTTAGACGCTTAAATTCAGGCTCTTGAATCTCTTCTTCGACCCATTTTGCCCAAAACTTTTCAGGCGTTTTGCAAGTTCCGTATAAGCCATTATGGCCATTCACAGCTAGCAATAACTGACTATAGGCAAATAGATGCGGAATTTGTTTTTGACCTTGGTTACGGATGTGCTGAGAGACGGCTTGCGCATTGGTCGACTGTCCTTCTCTACTCGAGTCAGGGCGTTTGGCTTCGATGACGGCTAACGGCAGACCATTCACAAAGCAGACGATATCAGGAATGACGTTACCTGTACCTTCCGCATTCTGTACCACTAACTCTTCGGTAAAGTGAAAGCTATTATTATCGATATTATCCCAGTCTATCAAATGAATAGTCGGTGAGGCTTTCTTACCATCGATAAACTCGGTGACACTCACGCCATAGATCATAGCGTCATAAAGCTTTTCATTGGCGATCTTTAAGCCTAGATTCATCGCAGGGTTTAACTCGTGCATGACATTATCTATCGCAGAGTCGGATAAATGATGCTCTGCGCCTGCAAACGGAAAGGTTTGTTTGGCTAAAAATTCACGCATGACCGGCAATAAGACCACTTGGGCAGTGGTTTTTTTATCAGTGCTATTTTTATCGCCTATCAATTGATTGCTACGCATGGCGCTGCACTGATTGGGCGGAATAAACTGATAGCCGAGTGTTGTGAGCAAGGTTAAGGCGGGGATTTTTGAGCTGAACTCTTCTTGGAAGTTGGGCGTTTTTATTATTTCAGACATTAAGCTATCCATTGGCTCAGGACGTTTATAGCAATTGGAGCAAAGGCTTCGAGTTTACCGTTTTTCGGTTTAGATAGATCATCAATAACCATTTTTATTAGGTCGCTGTCATCTACTACATCGTCGGGGTCGATGCCATCACCCAACAGTAATGCTTGGACGAATTGTCTTCTTTGCTCTACTAAGGATTTATTATCATTACCTAAATTCAACACCCGAATAGTTTCTTGAGCTTCGCTAGTCATACCTTTAACTCTACCACTTAACTTAAATTCTAAGTCTGTTTCACATTCAGTATCGAAAGGCGTGAGCGGTAATGGCTGTGAACCATGTGCACTATCACATTGATTAGGCGTTATACAGCTTGCTACTATATTATCGAAATCGAGGCTTTTATTAGGAGCTATATCTCTAGCAACAACATGCTCATTCATACAATCTTTAATTGTTCCAGAGATTGGCTTACAACAATAAGCACATAAATAAAACTGTTCTATTGCACAAGCAGAGCGGATATCATCTTTTTCAGTGCTAGTTAAACCAAGATAATCCTTGCCTTTATTATTTATTCTCTTTTTCCAACTCGTCAAACTTTGTGGCTCAAAGCCTATTTTTTTAGTTATTTTTCGCAATTTGCAGCTCCTTCTTACGAAGTAGCAATCTTGCTTTGGCAAGCTCCATATTACCTGATGGTAGCTCTACTTCTAACGTTTCTAAAAGCGTTTTAGCAGCACTTATGTCAGCGTCATGAATTGCATCTAACAAGTCACTTAGTTGATCATTAATATCATGATCACGAATGTCGGTATCCATCACTTCTAGCAATACCGTGTTCACGTCTTCACCGTATAAAGGTGGTAATGCGTCAATCTCACCATTACTTAACAGATAGACTAAAATATCTTTTTGATCGCTAATAACTAAAGGAGAATGGGTGCTTAGAATAATTTGGCAATTGGGGAAAGTATCGGTGAACCGCTGTACCAGATTGCGTTGCCAGCTTGGGTGCAAGTGCATATCGACTTCATCTATTAAGATGATACCATCGCCATGTAAAGGGTTATCTAACGCAGGGTTCATCATAGCTAAGCGACGAGCGATATCGCCCACTAACGCCATCATTGACTTCTCACCTTGCGACAATTGCATGACATTTAGCGATTTGCCACCTTTATCGACTGCCATATGTAATCGGGGTTTGCGCTGTACTCGAATATTACTTAAATCTGGCATAAAGGTGCTGATGGCAGTTCTTACAGCGTTTAACTGCTTATCTTTATATTCATTTTCTAAATTTTTTCTAATAAAAGATATTGATTTTTGTATATCTCCTAGCTCTTTTTTTGCAGTATCTGAATCTCTCAAATCTAAGTTTTTAAGTCTTTTCTCATAATCACTCATTAAAGCATCTATATCTGAAAACTCATTCTCAACAAACGATTCGTACCTTCTACTCTCTTCTTCATTCTCAATATCTTCACGTTCTCTGAACCATTCAAAAAAGCGTCGAAAGTCAACGCCTTGATTCAAGGAACTCTCGTAGCCTTCTATTTGAGTAAAGCTATGTTTGCCCATAATTTTTAAAGGAATATCTAATACTGAGCGTTCAACGGGGTAGTAAGCAATCAGGGGCAGACTAGCATTTGCATCATCTGTTAGTAATTGACGATAGTTGTCAGCAAGCTTAGTCAATTCACTAAGAGTACTAGGCTTGTCGCTTTTACGCCCCTTACGTGCTTTGACTAGCGTCCATTGGTAATAAGACAACTCTATATCTCGATTACCATCAATACGGACATCATCATATAATTGCAACGTGATACTTGCCGCAGGTGCATCATTAATAATTACCAATTCGTTTATGGCAGTACCGCTGCCCTTCTCACTGCGCATACGAGCAACAAACCAACTTAGTGAAGTGGCTAACGCTTCTAATATTGAAGTTTTACCTGCGCCATTATTGCCAATAAACACGGTGACGTTTGAGCGGTTATCTTCAGTCGGGGCAAAGTCCACTTCAAGGTTCTCAAATCGCCCTAGGTTATTTAGCGTTAGTTTTTTTATTTCCATTTTTATGTCCAAGATTTACGCTTTGCATCTGTAGGATTTATCGATAAAGGGTTAAGCATTATTGAGTCAGTATAGCAGTCAGTTGTCAACAATCGCTATAGGTAGCTGTATTTTGCCTAGCACTGTCATATAAAAGGCAAAGAAAAACCGCCAAGGTTACGCGTTACCCAAAGGGCACTAAGCGTGGCGGTTATGTTGAATCCAGTGTACGAGGTGTTGGCTCTTGTGTCAATATCTACGATTTTTGTCAAATAAATCTCGTCCATGATGATATCTTTTAATAAAGTGGAAAATTAGCTCAAAGGTGGCTTAAAGATAGTTTCTTAAGTGGTTAAAGTTGATAGCTTCTATTCCATGACCTGCTGCAAAGCCATACAAATCAAGATCAGCGGTTAATAATACACATTTATCCAAATGGCATATATCAAATAAGGCGGCATCGGACAAGCCCAGTTTAATAAAGGCAGGACTTATTATAATTTGCTTGGCGGGAAGATATTTTTCACCTGTTTGAACGATAAAACGACTTAAATAGCCAAACAGTAGCTGTCGCTTTGCACCGCTAACCCAGTCGAGCAAGTTAGCGGTTTCGGTCAATACTTGCGGGGTGGTAATAATAGATTTAAACCCCAGCAGGGTCTTATCCAATATCTTAGCATCAGCTGTTGTATATTCCTGTGTACGCTTATAACTCTCAACTTCACCATCACCCAGTTGGGCAACCAGATACATAGTCAATAGATTGGCATCAAGCAAGACGTGTTTGGATTTATCAATAGAATGATGAGTCACTGTTAGCCCACATCACGTATTAACATACCTTTAAAAATGGCATCTTCAGCACCAATGCGAAACGTTTTATATTCGCGTAAGGTTTCTTTTTCTATGTTGCTAGGCGCGAATGCACTGATTGCTGAATAAGGATTTGGCGCTGTTTCTGTGGTTTTTACTCGATAGGAGTCATAGCCTAAAGTGATTCGCCACTCTTTACTATCATCGTCAAACACAACCTCTTCCAAGCCTAAGTTTTTAATATCTTCGTCTTGATAGAAATCATTAGCCAGTTTACGTGCAAGTTTTACCGCTTCGGTCACTTCAATCATGTCATTTAATCCTTTTAGCCATTTGATTTATTCTAAACCATTTGAATAAATAATTTGTATCAATCAATCTTCAACCAAGACCCTTCGCTTACCCGTCAATAACTGCTGCATCAGCGCCTTTTTCACTTATTAAAAATCTTTTTGTTTTAGGCTTAAAAAAATACAGCACTCTTACAATCAGGTTAAATACTGTATCGCTATTCACAAACGATCAAAAATAGACCCTTTATTAGGCGTGAAGAATTTCTCATAAAATTTAGTAGCATAATCATCTGTCATACCAGCGATAAAATCACAAATAACTCTCATTTGTGCAGATTCTTGAGCTTTTTCTACAACGTTCTTTCCTTCTTGCTCAAATTTCTCTCTAGTAGACTGTGCTAAATATTTCTCTGGATATTTTAAAGCATCATCTTTAGCCTCTGCCCAAATTTTCTTAGTAGGTTTTGGTAAAAACCGCTTCGGGTCTTCTGATAATACTTGAAATAGCTCTATTATTAACTTTTGACCTTTGAACTCAAGCTGCTGAACATTCTCATCTTTTATAACAATATTAAATACAATGTTAAAAATATGCTCTCTTAGCTGTTCAACTCTATTTTTTAATTTAACTTCATAACGTAATAATGGATTTCTACATCCTGAACCATTATCTTCAATAATCACATTAGTAATCATCAAGTGAACTAAACAGCCAATTGCGTTTTTTCTTTCATGACTAGCATTACTAAAAAGTCTCTTAGTAATGTTGTCAAATTTTAACTCATTATTACCTAGCTCATTTGCTAGGTTATTAAACAAGTTAGTTTTAGACTTAAAATGTTTTTCCCACTGCGCCTGATTAATCATACCCAATGATAGTGCGTCTTCCAAATCGTGTAAGCTATAAGAGATATTATCTGCTAGGTTCATGATTGAACAGTCAAGCGACTTAAAACAAGTTTTATTATGCTTCTTTTCTTCTGGTTTAGACTTAATGAATCTTTTCACGTCCTTAGAACTAAACCCTTCAAAAATAAAGTCCACAATATTTTTATCAGAATCATAATAACATTTAGGTGGCTTCTGTGAATTTGCTTCGAACAACCAATAGGGTGTATTAGTATCCTGCTTAGATTCGTAAAAACGATTATTTACTAAGCAGCCATATGAAGCTGGATACTTCAAAACGCCTAACAACATTCGTCTTGTAGGATTTAAGCCATGTTCAGCAGTATATTTATCCAACTTACCAAGAATTCTTAATGTTTGCCCATTACCTTCAAATCCACCATAGTCTCTCATACAGTAATTGAGAGCTACTTCTCCGCCATGACCAAAAGGAGGATGCCCAATATCATGCGCTAAACAAATTGCTGTAATTAAAGATATATCAGGCAAGTAATCCTTGTACTCTTTGAATTTTTTCTTCTTATTAAGATATTGAACAATACCTCGACCAATTTGTGCTACTTCCATAGAGTGTGTCAATCGAGTACGGTAAAAGTCGCTTTCACCCAAACCTAAGACTTGAGTTTTGGACTGTAGCCGCCGAAAGGCAGCTGAATGTATTAGCCTTGCTTCATCTCTATCATACTCACTGCGAACATCACCACGACGGTGGTCTGTAGGCTCTCTTCGCTCTTTCATTTTTTTCTTGTCAATACCATCAATCATCTATATTTCTCCCTTTAATTAAATTCAGCTTAAGTATATTCATATCAGCTACATAAAGGAACTTTTGTTTATATTAAACAACTACCCGCCTCTTACCCGTCAACAACTGCTGCATCAGTGCCTTTTTCTCTTGCTGAAAATCAGCCAATTGCTGCTCAAGCAACTCAATTTCTTTATCAGCATTGGTTAACACGGTGGCGATTTTTTGTTGTTCAGCAATAATTGGCACTCTAAATTTCATACTTTCAAATGAAGTTTTTGAAAGCTCTAAAAAGGTTGAGCCACTAGCTTGGCTAAATAATTTATGTTTGTAATACGTCAAAAGATAATATACGAATTCAATATTAGTTTTTTTGTTAGGAATAATGTTCTTGAAACCTTGGTTCGTACACATTTCATGAGAAGTAATTGTCATCTCTCCAATGGTCGCACGTGTACATACTAATAAAGAGCCTTTTGGTACTAACTTAGCCGAACTATTTTTAAGCCCTTCTTGTGTTATTTTTCTTAAACTAGAATTTATATAAAGACTACTCTGCTTAGTAATATCAGTAGGCGTAACCCAATCTATATCTCCATCCCAATACTTTTTATTTGATGTACTGGGTGTACCACCCGAATATATTTTACCTAGGCTTCCAATGGTTACTTCTTCCCACTCACCCTCAAACCTTTTCCCTGACTCATCAATTAAACGTTTTTTACCAGTAAGCAACTGCTGCATCAAGGCTTTTTTCTGCTGCGTACTATTGTCAATTAAACGTTCAGTAGTGCTAATCGCTTTATCCCAAGTGGATAGGATTTCGGCAATTTTTTGTTGCTCTTGGAAAGGAGGCACAGGTACTTTCAATGCCCTTAATACAGTTAGATTAAGAGCTGATTGAGAACTTCCAGAGGAAGAAGTACCAAACCTATTTTTAGCTATATCTGAATCTAGGTAATGAACAAGGAACTCGAAACTCTTTGTACGTATACGACCTAAATTTCTATGTATATTAGCGTTATTTAATTGTTCTGGAACAATTCCAATCCGACCCACAGTACCGACTAACGATATTAAAATATCGTTAGTTTTTATTTTTGAACGCTTATATTGTTCATCTAGTTCAGGTGAAATACGATGAAGGTATTGCGGTTCACTCAAATCCGATAACAAATCTTTTATTTGAAGAAGAGGTACGCCATCGGCGAAGTAATCTCCAGGTTTCAAAACTCCATACGTTATAGGAGCATTAGGCTCACACAACGATTCTAAAGTTGAATACTCCCAACCATTAGGCACCATAACCTAACTCCTTTAAAAACCCTGCCATCTCAGCTTCTAGCGCATCTAATTCAGCTTTTAACTCAAGACGCTCAGAGCGCACAGCAACCAAATCAATCTCAGCCTCTTCCTCAAAGGTATCGACATAACGGGGAATATTAAGGTTAAAGTCGTTTTCTTTTATTTCATCAAAGCTGGCTAGATAAGCATATTTATCAACATTTACGCGAGCTTTATAAGTCTCGATGATTTTTTGGATATTCTCAGGCGTTAACTGGTTTTGGTTTTTACCAGATTTAAACTCACGACTGGCATCGATAAATAAAACGGTGCTATCAGTCCTATTCTTTTTAAATAGTAAAATTGCGGCTGGAATACCCGTGCCAAAGAATAAGCTGGCTGGTAAACCTATCACCGTATCAAGTAAGTTTTCTTCGATGAGTTGCTGACGGATTTTACCCTCACTAGAGGCACGGAACAGCACGCCATGCGGCACGACCACACCCATGCGTCCAGTGCTCGGCTTTAAGGTTTCAATCATATGACTGATAAAGGCATAGTCGCCTTTAGTCTTCGGCGGTACACCGCGATGGAAGCGACCATACGGATCGCTACTGGCATCCTCATGACCCCATTTATCCAGCGAGAACGGAGGGTTGGCAGTCACCACATCAAACTGTAATAAATGCTCACCGTCTTTATCTAATAGCAGCGGATTACGAATGGTATCGCCCCACTCAATACGGTGGTTGTCTTCACCGTGTAGGAACATATTCATCTTTGCCAATGCCCACGTCGAGCCAATAGCTTCCTGACCAAATAGCGCATACTTTTTAGAGCCAGAGTTTTTGCGTACCATCGCCCCGCATTTAATGAGCAGAGAACCTGAACCACAAGCAGGATCACAGATTTGATCGCCTTCAACAGGCTCTAAAATAGTGGCTAGTAAATCGGACACTTCTGGTGGCGTATAGAATTCACCAGCGGTAGCACCACTACCCGCAGCGAAGTGTTTGATTAAAAACTCATAAGCATTGCCAATCACATCTAAGCTGCCGACGCGCTCAGTGCTTAGGTTTAGAATGTCTTTGCCAAAGTCTTCTAATAAGTGACGAAGCAGATCGTTCTTTTGTTTTTCTTGCCCCAGCTTATCGGTGTTAAAGCTAATATCTTGGAAGACGTTTTTAAGCTTGGTACCATTGGCTTCTTCTAACGCGTGTAAGGCTTGGTCAATACGTTGGCCGTTACCGGCTTGATGACGCTGCTCGTATAAATCCCAGAAGCTTGCGCCTTCAGGTAACACAAAGCGCTGCTTTGCCATCATGGCATGGATAAGCTCAGGGTTCTCGTTGCCAGAGCCGCCATATTGCTCAACCAGCTTGTTATATTCGTCTTTATAGACATCAGAGATATACTTTAAAAACAGCATGGTCAAGATAAAGTCTTTATAGGTATCGGCACTGATTACCCCGCGGAAGGTGTCACAGGCATTCCATACGGCTTTATTAATATCGTCTTGATTGATTTGGCTGGTGGGCATTCTTTATCCTTCAAAGCTCTGGAAATCGTTAATTGTTATATTGACGTAATGATAGCAGGGTCTAGGATACTTGGCAGATGTCATTGCTTAAAAATTCGATTATAGTAGACGTTTATATAAGCTATTTAATTAAACTATTTAAACCAGATATCTAATTAAACTTATTAATTAAAACAGAGGGACAAATAATGAAAAAACTAGGATTATATATCGCAGTAGGACTGAGCTTAAGCGCTTGCGCTAGTATGAATAATGGTACAGCGACAGGTAATACTGGCAACGTAGTAACCGAGTATCCCGTTGAGGCTGCGATGCTCAACATCTATACCAAAGAGCGCAGCCAAAAGTTAATGGCGGTGGTCGACAACCAAAATGTATCAGCAGAAATCAAAGTCACGCCCAAAGGCAGTATGGTGTTCAACAATAAACCCGTACAAGGTGCCGAAATAAACACGATCAATAAGCTGAACAATCAAATCACCAATCAATCAGTCGCTATCAACTACTTTACTCTGAATCCATTAGTGTTCCACGGCTTTACTGACAGCTCAGGTGAGTATTCGCTATCGACTCAAACGACCACTATTCCCAAGATGGCTACAGTTGGCGACTCTAGTAAACTGATCACTGAAAACGTGTATGCCGATAACAGTATGCGCAAAAGAATAGGCACGTATAGCCAAGACTGGTCTTTGACGCAAGATAGTAATAACACGGCATGGTTCTGTATAGAGACTTCAGAGAATCTACTACTCAGTTATGACCCTGATGGCGCCTCGTCAGAATGCTATAAAATCAATGCCCGAGGCGATATTTTAGATAGCAAGGTGACTATTCGCCAGCCTACTAAGTATGGTAATAAAACGATAGTTTTTACCAGTAAGTAATAAGTCTAAGGTTATTAGAAGCTTAATTGGTTTGCAATTGTCACTTAAGCTTTTGATGACCCCTAGCCTTTCCCCATAGTCATCGCACCTTGCAAGGATACCGTTTTTAATTAAATGTGAGGACGTCACAGCTCAGTGGCTCAATAAAAAGCATGGAAAGAATAACTACTAGCAAGCAGCGGTGTTTATTGCCAGTGAAGTCATAAAAGCCAATCAATCGTGGCAGATGAGCTTTGACATGCTATACCACCAATATTAATCAACTCCCAAAAGTGGACTAAATAACCGTCAAAATAATCGGTAAGCTTACAGACGAAGGCGAGACGGTATTGCTGTCTTTATATAGTAATAAAGTAAAAGCTGGCTTTCCAAGTCCAGCGACTGACTATGTGCAAAACCGTATTGATCTAAACACTCTGCTCATACGCCATCCAGCATCGACTTATCTGGTCGAAGTGGAAGGTGACAGCATGATCGATCTTGGTATCTATCCCAATGATATTTTAATCGTTGATCGCTCTTTGACAGCCTGTAATAAAGACATTGTGATTGCGCTAATAGATGACGGCTTTACTGCCAAACAATTGATATTAGGTGAGAACATTATATTGCGTGCGCATAACGAGAATTATGCGGATATCACGGTCCAAGGCTCGTTAGAGTTATTTGGGGTGGTGGCGAGTAGTATTAGACGGTTTAAGCGGTGAGGTAGAAAAAGAAAACCATCAGTCATGCGCCGCTTGCCATGCCCCCATTGAACCTAAATATATATCAAGATTTTCAAACCCCTGACTTGCGAGCCATCCTGCTGCTACTGTAGCTCGGGCACCGCTGGCACACATTAACGTATAGTGTCGACTCTGATCGAGTTCACGCCAACGTTCATTAAGATGCCCAACATAGATGTGCTGTGATCCCTCAATCGCAGTGGCATTTCGTTCATCAATATCGCGAACGTCAAGCAATGTCCAGCATTCAGCGTTATTAAGACGATCTTCAACCTCAGACGTGCCGATCATAGGGGTTTGTTGCATCTCCTCACCCTTGGCAGCAGCAGGCACAACGCCAACATAGCCACCCACTACATTGTCGAGGGCGATTCGCACCAGATGTTCCATGGCAGTGGCAAGCTGTTCTTCATTGGATGCAATCAGTGCGATGCTTTGTTCTTCTTGAACAAACCATCCGGCAAAAGCAGGAAGCATGTTCACAGGTAGGCTCATTGATCTGGGCAGGTGACCTGAGGCATAAGCCATCGGCTCGCGAATATCGATGAGATGATCAGCGCCACAGCTATTAAGTTGCTGGAGCGAAAGACTACGCGGCCGAATAACGGATGGAGGCGCATCGGCACCTTCCATATTAAGTCGTGCCATTAGTCGAAAATATGGGGGTTGGTAATGATTTTCGTTAACCTTAAAGTCAATGAAAGCATCACGGTCAGTAATCTGTAAACGCGGGTTATTCAATCTTTCATGGCCGACGGTGGAAAACTCGCGCTCTGCCATGCTTGATCCGCAGACTGACCCAGCACCGTGGGCAGGGTAAATAATGGCTTGATCACCTAGCGCTAGAATAGCTTGTAATGAGTCATAAAGCAGGCCTGAAACTTCTTTACGGCGATCAGGGTAGAAGTCAGTACGACCGACATCACCAACAAACAGAGCATCACCAGTAAAAACGCCCACAGCCTTTTCTGGATAGGCCTTGTCAAACAGCGCATAAGCAAGGTGGTCATCAGTATGGCCGGGTGTTTCTAGTACGTGAATTTCAAGTTGACCGACAGTGAAGTAGTCACCGTCATGTGCTGTCTGAGCATAGGCAATCGGTCTTTCTGGATTGGGGCCATGCAATACAGTTGCACCCGTAATTTCTGCTAAGATCGGCGCGCCAGAAACCAAGTCTTCATTACGATGCGTCTCGAAGATATGAGTGATTTCAAGTCCTGCTGCTCGGGCCTTCTCTACATATATCGCACAATCACGACGTGGGTCGATCACCGCGGCCTGACCGCCTGATCCCACTAGATAAGATAGGTGCGAAAGACCGGGTGTCTTGATCTTTTCTAATAGCATAGCTTTATCCTTATTATAATAATTTCAACCAAACGACTACTCTTGACAGATAAATACTATCAGCTAACTAGACCGTCGCTGGGCCATGAGAATTTATTAAATCTAGCATAAATCATCAACAGGCATCAATATACAATAACATATATTAACCTAATTTTTTTATATTGCTTTATAGCTACAAACCCACGTTTATAGTAATCGCATTTGTAACTATTGTTGTGCAAAAGCTAATAATGCTACTGTCATTTGTTTCATATCTATCAAGCTAAGCGGTATAATCTATTCCAGTTATCGTCGAATGAGACAATTTTGCAGAATGTGTCATATAAAAGTAGTTTTTTAGCTATACTATATATTTAGATAAAATTTCAATTATTCGTAATTTACATTTAGTTACATTAAAATTATCTTATAGTGATTTACAATCAATACTTAACCACTGCTGGTCTAATTGCTGGTCTGAACCGTATTAAAAATAAAATAATTCATTAAAAATCAATATCTTACACCAATAGTTTGACTTCCTCCTTCACCGCCAATATTCTTAATTCTAATTAAGTTTCCTGTTTTCCTATCTTGTCCCACCCTCTCCCAAACACGCTTCAAACCCAAAACCTATGGCTTATGTTGTCCTGTCTTCGCTTTTCAAAACTGTCCTATAGCATCCTATTTAAACCAATTATTACGTTGGTATAAAATTGAAAAGTAGCATTTATATCAATAGTTTTCTAGTTTTATATTCAGTTATACCTATGCTTACTTCAAATATCTGTTCAGTAAAGGCTTACGTTAATTTCTATAAGAAATACGAGCCACGCTTACTAATGTCAAAATTTTCAATTTTAGCCGTAGTGATTGATTATAAATCGGCCACTCGACATGGCTTATTTTTTAATAGGCATAGCTATAGACAGCTGAACTGGCACGACAAAAAGAGTGAGCGACAACCTGGCAATGAAAGAGAGGTACAACGCTAATATAGAGGTATGGTATTAACGGATGTTTACTCGATATTCTTAGCTATTATTAATAGGACTTAAAATTACTTTATAAACGACGACAATACAGCCAAATAAATATCCACTTTTTTATTACCTAATAAGCTGATATATTACCTATTCCGAATATATATAAAGTTAAGAGCTGCTTGTTAGGAATAGGTTTTACCCTGAATCTAGAAACTGAAGTAGCGCTATGATATTTCAAACCTTTTGATAGCTATTCATCAAAAAAGTGAAGGAGGAAAATATGATGAGGACTGGTGATAAACTGATATGTACGGGTGGTAACGTTTGTTATATACAAGGAGAAACCTACACGGTAGGCAAACTTGTGAACGAAAAATATTTTGAATTGATGACAGGCTCTACTGATGAGCACTGGTATGTAACCAAAGATGATGAAGGTATATACGTCCGCTTTAGTTCTATGAAAGATGAATATAGCGATGCTTGGTTTATTCAGGTAGGCAGCAGAAGTTATTGTGCTTGAACTAAGATTTTTAATGCTGGTATTACTATAAATCTGCTAACCTAAAGCCTTGCCATGGTCTTTATTTCACACAACTCTAAACCCATTTTAGTAATATCGACCCTACTAACTTCCGGGTTTCTAATATCGTTTACCCTTAAGAGCTGCCAACCCAAGCCGTTGTCGTTTTACTACTCCTGTGTAGCCTCATTCAGAAAGAATACGAGCATTTAAATAGCCTGAATCATGTCTATTAATCGTTATCATCTAATGTTTAGCATAAGTGTTGTCCACTACGCCACAAAATAGATTAACGGAGTAAATTGATAAATAAGTAGAGGATCAAATCTATGGTCATCAATGCACAACTGGCGTTCCTTCAGTACTAAACGCAAAGGCTTTGTTGCTAAAGTTACCGACCATGACCGCTTCAATGACTGGCGTAACCGTATCATCTATGCCTTCCACTTCAATAATGAAGTTTGCGCCTGAGCCGCCCTTATCTTCTTCCTTCTCCACAATATAATTTAGGGTACCCATTGCGGGTAGCTCAATAGTATTTTTTAAATATGATTTTACAAAATTGCCAGCAGTATCATAATAGTCGATTTTATTGATATAGAGTGATTTTTTTAGCGTGGTATTACGTACGCTTAAGGTCGCTGATAATAGGACTTTGCGATTGTCTCTATCAGTATAGATATCTGAATAGATCGGTACATAGAAAGTTTGTTTATAGCGAAATTGGCTACGATCAACCACTGATTTCATCTCAAGCTCTTTGATCGGGTCTTGATGCTTCTCTGAAAACATGGTGTTTGGATCTTGTATCGATTGATCACAGCCTGACAATAGTGCCAAAACTGCTATACATAGGACGGATAGGCGGCGCTTATTCATAATATTCCCCTTCATCATTTCATGTATATACTATTTCAAATAGCGGTCAGTTAATTTTTCAACCCGCTAATGTACTTTAACCCCAACACTACGTAAGAACTGATTGATATGTTTGTTAGCGCCATAGACTACCAGCACATCTTTATCTTGTAGCACTTGTTCAAGGGAGGCTAAGCCTTGAATGTTGGGCTTACTTTGAGCGCGTCCAAAGCTGTCTTCATAATGCTCATAACGCATAGTGCTCAGTAGTTTGATACTAAATTTTTCTTCCAGCTGTAAGGCAGCCACTGTTTTGCCAATCAAAGCGTCTGGAATACTAATCTCAACAATACTAAAGCTATCAGTCAAGGAAAAGGAGTCGACGAAATAACGTAGCGATAGCCGTTTTGCCCAGCGCTTTGCCGATTCTTTTTCGGGATGAAAAATGTCATCGACCCCAATCGCTTGTAGCACTTTTTCGTGCAGCGGGTTGATACTGCGGCTGATTAAACGCTTTGCTTTTAAGGTCTTAAATAATGCCGTCGCCATGACATTAGCGCCTTGGTCTTCACCAATTGCCACCACCACAATATCCGTATCGATAATCGGTAGCCCATTGACCGTATACTCATCGGTTGCATCCATACAAATAGTGTGCGAGATAACTTCTTTATAAGTTTCAACTTTTCGCATACTACTGTCAATAGCAATCACTTCATGGCCTTGGCTGGTGAGCGCTATCCCTAGTGATGAGCCAAAACTTCCTAAACCTGCAATGATGTATTTCATAACCTTCCTTCGACAATCGAATAATAAATTCAGCAGGCTTTAGTTAATAGTAATCTCTTCAGTCGGATAACGATAGTTACGTTGACGCATATTTTTGAGTAACGCAATAAAGAGGGTCAACATACCTACCCGCCCAACGAACATAATGACTGAGACCACAAGCTTGCTAAAATCTGACAGCTCAGTCGTTAGATTCAAGCTTAATCCCACTGTGCTATAGGCAGAAAAACACTCAAAAACCACTTTAATCAAATCAAGCTCAGGTTGATCGTAGCTAATTAGTGTCACCCCCAATCCAATGACCAATAACGATAACCACATGATCGAAAATGCTCGGCGAATGGAAATGTCCGCAATTTCACGTTTGAATACTTCAACCTTAGTCTGGCCTCGTGCGAGGCTTAAAGTATTTAATACCGCAATGGCAAAAGTGCTGGTCTTGATACCGCCACCCGTTGAATTAGGAGACGCACCAATCCACATCAAAAATATCGTCAGCATAATAGTCGGAAATGCCAGCGCATCCATATCAACAATATTAAACCCTGCAGTTCGAGGGGTAGCTGCCGTGAATAATCCCGCTATTAATTTGCCATACCAGCTACTATGCTCAGCAAGGATACCGTGGTATTCAAACATCATAACCCCAATTAGCCCGATTAATAATAAAGCGCCAGAGGTAATTAGAGTGATACGACTGTTAATATTGAGCAGCCACGGCTGATAGGTATAGCGCGGATCATTATGGTAAAGCACCCTTTGGGTACGGTGACGCAAATAGCGCAGCAGATTGACCACAATCACAAAGCCCATGCCGCCAAATAAGAAGGTGGCACCAATAATCAGTTGTAATGGATAATTAAAACGTAGCGCCTCATCGTATAAACCGACACTAAAGGTAGAAAACCCCGCATTACAAAATGCAGATACGGCATGAAAGGCCGAAAAGAATAGCCGCTCAGAGAGATTCATCCCCGGTAAATCATAAATGCTGATATAAATCAAAATAGCAGCTAGCGCCTCGACACCAAAAGTCACGTATAAGATAGATTTAAGGGTAGTAACCATATCGCCCATACGCGGCGAGTAAGTCATCTCACTGATACTCAATTGGGTTTCATAGCTGACGCCGCCTTTAAAGAAGTAGCTAAAATAAGTCACAAAGGTCAGGATACCTAAGCCACCAATTTGGATAAGACCTATAATAATCATTTGCCCAAAGGTGGTAAAACGGGTCGCAGTATCCACCACAATAAGTCCAGTCACACAAACAGCACTGGTAGCAGTAAATAGCGCATCAATAAAAGAGATGGGCTGAGTGGTCGCATTGGGCATCATCAATAGCAACGCCCCAACCAACACCACTGATAAGAAACTCAAGATAAAAAACTGTGCTGGATTTAAAAAGGCGTGGTTAAGGCTGAAATTATTATCAGATATTTCACGAATAAAGGTGACAAATACGGCAACCTTAATCGCAATAAAACCATCTACCGGCATCGATAGCCCTGATTGCCATAAGGCCGTGAAATGGACCACCAGCAGCATGACAATCGCCATACCAGTCAGCAAATCAAAAATTGCTACCTTATTCACGACCAGTGGTAATTTTCGACGAATATAACGCCCTACCGTGGCAACAAACCCCAATAAAATGATCGCCAAATAGAAAATATGAAAAAGGTGCTTTAGCCACGTTGATAGTGTAAAACCACTATCGACTAAAGCGACTCCCACCCCAATAATGCTGACGACAATAGTAAATTTATTCAACAACCGATACGGTAGAGCTGGGTGCATAGCCTGAATCCATTAAAGGGATAATTAATTCCAACCATATTTTTGCGATAGTATGAGTTTTCGAATAGAACGATTAGAGTCGTTCTGCCTACGTCAATTACACTGCCACTTATACTCCTTTTTTTAACCATCTACTAAGACTGATTTTAGAGAATCGTAACCAATTATGAGGCGATTCATGACGAGATTTTGCGAGCGAATGTGAGTGTTATTTTTGAGCTATATGCTCAAATGAAGCGTACCGCGACGGCTCAAGCACACAATATGGCAGAGTACGTTATAATCAATAAGTAAGTCTAGTAATGACCTCATATAATCTTACCGTCGTAAGTGACTTTGTATAAAAACAATAACAATAGGCTGCCCTTATGGCGATGAATATCCTGCTAACCATTCATTTTATATTCCTGCTACTCATCTCTTTACGAGTGTTAGCGCGCCACGATTTGACCTCATCGGCACGGCTAGCATGGCTGGTGGTGCTATTTGTGCTGCCTTATATGGGCGTGCTGGTCTATTGGATGTTCGGTGAGATACATTTGGGCCGTCATTTTGCACGTAAGCATCACGAGATTATTAATAAATTGCATACGCACAATCCTGAAGTGCTCGGCAGTGACGCGGCGTTGACGGATAATATTCAACCAGAATACCAAGCGGCTTTTGCCTATTCGGCTGCGGTTACTGGCTTTCAGACCACAGTAGGCAATCAAGCTGAGCTGATGGCGGATGCTGCTGAAACTCAGGCGCGGATGATTGCAGATTTTGATGCGGCGACCGACCATATTCATGTGCTGTATTATATTTGGCTGATCGATGGAATGGGTATTGATACCGCGCAGGCGCTAATACGTGCCGCCAAACGTGGTGTCATTTGCCGAGCGATGGTTGATGGTATGGGCTCGCGTAAAATGGTGGGTTCTAAAATATGGCAGGAGATGAAAGATGCTGGTGTGCAAGTCAGTGTGACATTGCCGATTCGCAACCTTATAAAGGTGTTATTGTTTAGTCGTATTGATCTGCGCAATCACCGCAAAATTACGGTTATCGATGGTAAGATTGGCTATTGCGGCAGTCGCAATTGCGCCGATCCTGAGTTTCGCGTCAAGCCGAAGTACGCGCCGTGGGTAGATATTATGCTGCGAGTTGAAGGACCAGTAGTCGCACAAAACCAAATGCTATTTGCTAGCGACTGGCTGACTGAGAACCCTGACACGCCTAAAGAAAGCTTTTATTACGATACCGAAGAAAAGCCTGATGGCTTTGCTGCGCAAGTATTTTCTGACGGCCCAACCCAACGCAGCGGTGCAACCCCGCAGTTCTTAAGCACGCTTATCAGTCAGGCTCAGCATACTCTAATTATCTCAACTCCGTATTTTGTCCCTGACTATACTTTGGTAAATACATTATGTGCGACTGCTTATCGCGGCGTTAAGGTCACGATGATTTTCCCTAAAAATAACGACTCTTTGATAGTGGCGGCCACCAGTCACAGTTATTATTGGCAACTGCTTGAATCTGGAGTCAAAATTTATGAGTATAAGCCAGGCTTGCTACATGCTAAGACTTTGACCATTGATGGTGAAATCAGTTTAATCGGCTCGACCAACTTAGACTTGCGTAGCTTTGATTTGAACTATGAAAATAATGTAGTGATGAGCGATAAAGCCTTAACCGCTGATATTATTGAGCGGCAATATCAATATATCGCAGACTCCGATGAAGTGCAGCGTGAGCAGGTCGAAAACTGGTCGCTACCCTATAAAATCTGGAACAATATCATCGCCACTATGGGGCCCGTCCTATAGTCAGAACCATACGCTATTTATCAGCCGTTTTTTGCAAAACATAAACTACGAATTTTGCCTCAGTCACAAACGGCTCAGTCTCAGCACTTGCTAGCAGTGCTTGCCGACTCTCAGCACGAGCGCGATAAGCATAAGGCGTCATAGTTAATAAATCAGCTAACGCCTCGGCTGACAAGCTCAACTGGGAGCTAATATGATACGTGTCTATTAGCGTAAAATACGGCGCTAAAGTAGGTAAAAATTTCTCAGAATCATGCTCACGCACGCTATCAAATAACGCCTCGCGTACAGTTGTTAAATGTCCCATGTCCGGCTTAGCAATGACTAAATAGCCACCCTCTTGTAAGACATTAGCAAATGCTTCCGGCAAAATTGGACTAAAAATACTGCTGATACCGATCATGCTATGCGCGCGTAGTGGTAAATGCGCTGCACTGGTCACCAGCGGGTAAATGGCAGCCGTCTTAATTGAGTCTTTTACTTCCTCAACGTCTTGCTGATACCACAAACGATTTACAGCCTTGCTAGCTTTAGCCAGCTCAATCAGCGCCGGCTTACTAATATCAGCAGCTATTAATTCATCAATGCCCACGCTTACTTCTGTGCCAATTTGCGCCATTGCTTGGGTGTAATACCCTTCTCCGCAACCAATATCTAGCCAGCGTATTTCGGGCCTATCGTTTTTATCATGTTCATCATCATTAGTTGCTGTTTTATCTTGCGCCAATAATTGCTCCATTTGCTGACAAATAAGCGTTTGCAACGGTTGATAATATCCCCCCGCCAAAAACCGTTGCCGCGCTGCGATAGAGTCCTGACTGTCGCCGGGGTTTTTAGATTTCTTTTGTTGTACGGGCAATAGATTGACATAGCCTTGCCGCGCCACATCAAACGGATGGCAGGTTTGCTTAGGGTGCAAGCTACCATCACAGTGCCAAGTATCCGCTGCTGGCTGTAGTGGCGACTGACAAATAGGACAAATAAATAAGGACACAAGCATCTCAAAGTCATACAAATATGGATAACATTTTAGCAAAATTTGCGTTCAGCAAGTGACAAAAGAAACGCTAAAAAGAGCGACAAAAAAGCCACCTCAGTACTGACCGAGATGGCTTTTTTAATAATAAATATTTTAATAACAAATATAATGAACGGAGTTTGGTCTTAACGCAGTTTTAGCGTCATCAGCCCCAGTATCACCAGTATGATGGCAATAATCCAAAATCTCACGACCACTTGGGTTTCTTTCCAACCAATCTCTTCAAAATGATGATGTAGCGGTGCCATACGAAAGACGCGTTTTTTACGTAGCTTATACGAGCCTACTTGTAGCATGACCGATACCGCTTCAGCGACAAACAGCCCACCCATAATGGCAAAAGCAATCTCTTGGCGGGTCATTACCGCAATAGTACCGAGCATCGCGCCTAGTGCCAATGCCCCGACATCGCCCATAAATACTTGGGCGGGATGAGCATTAAACCATAAGAACCCGAGACCGGCGCCAACCATAGCGCCGCAAACAATAATCACCTCAGAATTATAAGCAATATAAGGCACATGCAAATATTCAGCAAATCTTACGTCACCCGACACATAAGCCATTGCGCCCAAACCTGCCGCTACCAAGACCACAGGTAAAATAGCCAAGCCATCTAAACCATCGGTTAAGTTGACCGCATTGGAGGCGCCATTAATCACAAAATAGGTAAAGATAATAAAACCGATACCAAAAGGGACTGCCGAGAATGGAATCATCCAGTCTTTAAAGATGGGCAGTAATAAATCCTGCATCTCGCGGGTAGTATTGATATCAGGCTGTAGGGTGGCGATATAATATAAAGATATCCCTACGAATAATGCACCCATTGATAGCCAAAAGTACTTTTTTCGGGCGATTAATCCTTTAGGATCTTTGTATTTAATCTTTAGCCAATCATCTGCCCAACCTACTGCACCAAAGATAATCATCACAATGAGCAGAATCCAAACGTAGGGATTACCAAGCCGTGCCCACAGTAAGGTCGATACCCCGATAGCGCTTAGAATTAACACCCCGCCCATAGTAGGCGTGCCCGTTTTGACAAGATGCGATTGTGGGCCATCACTGCGAATAGCCTGTCCGTATCTAAGCGCGCGCAAATGTCGAATGACCCGCCCGCCTAAAAACATACTAAAAACAAGCGCAGTAATGACCGCCAGTAACGCCCGTAACGTCAACGAAGAAACCGCAGAAAACGGCGTATAGTACTGACCCAACCATTCAAACAACCAAACTAACACCGCCTACTCCTTTACTAACGCATCAATAAGTGTTTCCATTTCCATGGAACGAGAGCCTTTGAACAACACGGTACAAGGCTGTGCTTGCTGCGCCTGCAAATACGACTGTAAATACTGTAATAAACTGTCTTTATCCTCAAAAGCATGGGCCGTGATACCACCAATCTCATTCGCGCCCGCCACACTATAGGTGGCATGCTCGCCAACACAAAGCAGTGCATCAATGCCAGTACCAGCAATAGTGCGGCCTAAACTTTGGTGTTCGCTCACAGCGGCATCGCCTAACTCCGCAATGTCACCCAATACCATCACTTGAATACCCGTTTGCGCCGCCAATACTTTGGCTGCTGCCCGTACCGAGTGTGGATTGGCATTATAAGTGTCATCGATAAGACGATGTAACCCCAGCATTTGGCTGTTTAAACGGCCTTTCGCCGGACGCGCATTTTCAAGTCCAATGACAATATCTTCAATATTAATATCCAATGCATAAGCACAAGCAGCAGCAGCAAGGGCGTTATTCACATTGTGCTCGCCTGCCAGCGGTAAATTAATATTATGGACATCGGTGCCAATATGTAGTTTAAACTCACTGCGCTCAGGCTCAACGTCAAGGTGGCTGGCACTCACCTCGGTGTTACCAAACCCAATCACGTGCGGCGTGTGGGTTTCAGCAATCCGGCGCAACTGATTGGTAAAATCATCTTTATCAGGAACAATCGCAAATTGGGTATCATTTAAGGTATGGTAAATTTCCGCCTTAGTCTGACAAATACCCTCGCGGCTACCAAACTCTCCTAAATGTGCCGTACCGATATTTAGAATACAGGCCACATCAGGGCGGACAATCTCAGTGGTATAGGCAATCTCGCCGATATGGTTGGCCCCCAGCTCTAATATGGCATAACGATGATGGTCGGACAGCTCAAGGAGCATCATCGGCACGCCTAAATCATTATTTAGGTTGCCCCGAGTGATGAGCGTTGGTGCTAAACGCCCAAAGATACTGCCAAGCATTTCTTTACAAGTGGTCTTACCACTAGAACCAGTGATAGCAATAACGGTCAAATCTTTATGCTGCTTACGACGATAAGCGGCCAGTTGTCCTAATGCCAAGCGGGTATCACTAACGACTAATTGCGGGATTTGGTTGCCAATAGCCGTCGAAATCGGACGTGATACGATAGCCGCTATTGCGCCTTGGGCAGCAGCGATATTGATATAATCGTGTCCATCGAAGTTATCTCCACTCAATGCCAAAAAGATATCGCCCGTTTTGACAGTGCGGGTATCGGTAGCGATACGATTGCTAGTAACGCCGTTATCTTTATCTGTCTGTCCTTCGGGTAGCTGCCAATGTCCATCTAGTGCCGCAGTCGCCGCCAGCAAATTATCAGCTTGCCAGACGTAAAGTCCTTGCGACTGAATGGTGTTATTGTTGTCAGCTGTCATAATAATTACCTTTTATGGTGGCTATTTTATATTTTCTTATTTAACTAAATGCTGACTGTTAAATTGAGCCGCTAGCGATTAGACAAGTAAATTATTTATAGGGCTACAGCTCGTTATAGAGCCTGCTGCAAGGCTTGTTGTAGCGCCTGTTTCAAGATAACGCTGTCATCAAAGTCATGACGCACGCCATTAATTTCTTGGTAGGTTTCGTGCCCCTTGCCAGCGATAACCACAATATCATCAGGATTGGCATGAGCAACCGCATATTCAATCGCCTTTTGGCGAGCCGGCTCAATATGGGTACGCTGATATTGCTCAGCGCTCATGCCCGCTTGCATGTCTTTTAAAATGATACTCGGATCTTCGGTGCGCGGATTGTCCGCCGTTAATATGACTTGATCCGCACCTGATAATCCTGCCTGCGCCATTAATGGCCGCTTTCCTGCATCGCGATCTCCGCCGCAACCAAACACTGCCCATAGCTTGCCGTGACAATGCGTTCTAAGACTGTCAAGTACTTGCACCAAAGCATCAGGAGTATGAGCATAATCAACGATAAAACAACCCTCTGTTGACGGTACTCGCTGCATACGCCCGTTGGCACCTTGTAGCTGCGGCACCACTGCTGCAATGCGCTCAAGACTTATCCCTAACGCCACCGTTGCCGCAATCGCTGCCAATAGATTTGCCACATTAAAACGACCAAGTAGCGGGCTGACAATATTAATATCGCTACGCTTCTTATCATCAAGCTCAGTATCAAAGGTACTACGTAGATCAATCTCCACGCCTTGTAAGCTGGGCTCAATAGTGGACGCTATAAAAGTCGCGTCTGACATCGCATCTAAACTATACGTCCATACGATTAAGCCGCTGGCGTGCGCGGTATCGAGCATTATTTGCGCATGCTCATCATCACTGTTAATAATAGCGTGAGTCAAAGTTGGAAAGTATTTTTTGTCAAATAGCTTGGCTTTGGCGGCAACATATTCTGCCATATCGGCATGATAATCCAGGTGATCACGGCTCAGATTGGTATAAACAGCGACGGTGACTGGCATGCCTTGCAAGCGCTGCTGATCCAGTCCGTGCGAGCTGGCTTCAAGCGCCAGTAAATCTGCGCCTTCTTCACCCATTTGATATAAAAACTGCTGTACCGCTAACGCATCACCAGTAGTATGGCTGGCCTGAATCAGCGCACCCAATTTACCATTGCCCGCCGTCCCCATAATCGCGCTGCTCATCCCTACTAATTGCACTAATTGTGCTACCAGTTGGCTGATGGTCGTTTTTCCGTTAGTGCCCGTAACTGCCACCACTGTTGGTAAAGTAGCCGGCTGCTTATATTGCAAATACGCTTGGATTAAGTCACCTAAAAAGTCCCGGATATTGGCCACGTATAATACCGGACAAGGCAGAGATGCGAGTTGCTGCTGCGCTGAAGACTGGTTGTTAGTGGCAAGCCGATCATCGTTAATTTGAGTATCGCTAAGCTGAATGTTAGCATTTGGCGGAACGTTAGCTGGGGTAAGCAGCGCTATAGGATCGATTTCTGACAAGATAAAAGCGGCTTTTTCAGTGGCCTGTAATAAATAATCGCGACTTTTTTGACAGTTTGGTGTCTGACTTTTTAACAATATAAATACATCATTAGCAGCGACTTGGCGACTGTCTAAATGAAATTGCTGAAAGGGGATACTTTCGACCGAATTTGGATTGCCTACTGCCTGTATCATCGCTACCAATGGCTGCTGTAGCCTAGGGTTACTGGCGTTGGCTTCAATAAGCTGCTGCAAGGTAACAGTAACGCTGCTTGGCGATGAGGCGGGCGTGGTCATGGGCAAGTCCTAGACATATAAAAATGAACGATGGTTTGAAAGTTAAACAGTAGGAAGCTAAAGTGAATCCAATAGAGTGAACTAACGCCATACTGTTTAACGTCTACTCTTCTTCGGTCTGTAATGGCTTATCTAAAGGCACGTTATATAAACGTAACGCCTCTTTCATAACATTATGAAATACGGGTGCTGCGGTCAGCCCCGCATAAATCTGTCCGCGTGGATCTTCAATTAAGATGACACCCACTAATTTTGGGTTGGACGCTGGCGCCATACCAACAAAGATGTTGCGATACTGATCGGTATGATAGCCACCGTCGGGGTTAATCCGGCGTGACGTCCCAGTTTTACCAGCCACGCGATAACCATCAATAGCCGCCGCTTTAGCCGTTCCACCTTGCTCGGTGACTGCCTCTAACATTTGTACGATCGACATCGCTTGTTCCTGTGCCATAATCCGCTTACTTGGCAATACTTTGTCGTTCTTGATCAAGCTTAATGGGTGCATTATCCCGCCGGCTGCCAGTGCCGAATAAGCCTGTGCCACCTGTGCAAGCGTCACTTGTATACCATAACCATAACTGACAGTCGCCCGCCGTGCGGTCTCTTTTTCTTTAGGAGTAACCACTAAGCCACTGCCCTCACCCGGGAACTGTAGTGGGGTTTTTGTCCCAAAGCCAAATTGCTTTTGCATATTGGTAATCGCATCAGGCGGTAAGGATAGTGCAATTTTAGTAGCGGCGACGTTACTTGATTTTTGCAGTAGCGTTGCAAGATTAATTATCCCTAGATTATCATGGTCGCGGATAGTGTAGCCTCTGACGCGAATAGAGCCAGGATTGGTATCAATCAAAGATGTCGAGGTGTATTTACCTGATTCTAAGGCAGCGGCAACGGTAAAGGGCTTCATTACCGAACCGGGCTCAAAGACATCAAGTACTGCGCGATTACGCTGGTTTTCACCCGTCATCTCATTGAGATTATTAGAGTTAAAAGACGGCCATGTGGATAACGCCAGCACCTCGCCCGTTTGCACATCCACTACCATCCCCGTGGCCCAGCGTGCTTGTTGCAGACGCCCTGCTTTTTCCAACTCTTTATAGAGTAAATACTGTAAGCGTGAGTCAATAGTTAGCGCCACGTCTTGTCCGGCTATTTCCGGCTCAAGCTGTTTGATTTCTTTTAAGCTGTTTTGCTTGGCATCTTTTAATACCAAAACTTTACCATCGTCACCGGCCAGCGCTTTTTCATATTGGCGCTCAATACCGGCACGCCCTTCGTAGCCGCCCTCAGGATCATTAGCATTTTGTCCCATAAAACCCAACAACTGCGAGTTAGGCTGCGGCTGCGGATAGTAGCGTTGAAAGAAGTTCTTTTCATATACGCCTGGGAAGTCCAGCGAGCTGACACTTTGAGCAATCTCAGGGGTAACTTTATTAAGTAGCGGTAGATAATGGGAACCTGCACCCGATGGCAACGCCGCTTTTACCGCTTCTTCATCGGTGACATCGATACTGTCATCGAGAGCGGTGGCTTTTTGTAATTCAGTCACCGCTATATTGGCTGCTGCCGCGAGCGTGATCAAATCCATATTATTAAGGCGCTTTTGCATGCGCGCTTGCAGCTGCGGGCTTTCAGGATTGGTGAGCTTGACCCGTTTAAGTTCATAATATTCACGCGCATAATCATGCGGGCTAAAAGACACGGTTGCTAACGGTGCACTGACCGCTAGTGGCAGCTTATTGCGATCGGTAATCATACCGCGATAAGACTTTTGCGTACGCACGCTGGTGATCAGCTCGTCACCCTTATCCTGATAGAACTGAGCATTGGCCACTTGTACATAATAAGCGCGCGATATCAGGAGCGCCAACATAATGATGGCAACGCCCCAAACGGTACGGAAACGGTTTTTATCATTTTCAAAGCCGCCGCGCGATGAGGCACCAGAAGCTCTATTAAAAGCGATTTTTTTACGGTTTTTGACACTGGTATACGCGCCTTGTTTCTCGCTCTTTTTTAGGCGACCAAACAGCGTAGTAGAGCGTTTTTTTGGACTGTTTTTTGAAGAATCAGCTTTTGAGGAATTAGATTTTGTATTTTTAGCAGTAGCAGACTGACTATCTGCTTGAGCAGACTTAGCAGTGCTAGCGCGGCGTAAAGGTTTAATTACCTTACCACTGGCTGGTTTTTTGTTAGTGTTTTTTGCTGAGCTTTTGTCGTTAGTTGAGCTGGGCTTTTTATCACTCATCGTCCGGCCTCCATTACTGCGGAGTCAGTTGCAGAAGTCTCAGTTGCCGAGCTATTAGTTGAAAAGGCCTCAGGTTCAGCTATGGCCACACCCGGCTGAATAATTAGCTTATCTTTAAGAGTGGGCGTATACATACTTAGCTCAGCGACCGCGCGGCTGGCTATCTGCGGGGTGGCACTAAAGGTTTGCTGCTCAATCAAAAGACGTTGGTGCTCAACTTGCAGCTTGCGTTCTTGTTTTTTCATATCTTGTAAGGTTTTATAGTCCTGATGATATTGTTGAACGCCTTCGGCAGTTTTGACTCCGCTCCACACAATGGCGGCTGCTAGTAGTAATAACACCACCACATAAATACTCACCACCCCAAAACGCCGGGCGAATAATTCTCCGACATCGGTAGTATTGGTCGATCCACTGTTGCGACGGTTTGCAGCTTGGTCAGATATTGCCATGACGATCTCAGAAAAATAAACTTAAATATAAAAGAGGGATTAGGGTTACAGTTTTTAAACGACCTACTTCCCACCAAAACCATCAATAAAAAACACTCACTATAGTCAGAACTAAATAAAACGGATACACATATGGTTTTGGATAACTGGCAAAAATTTTTCTAGCTTGCTGTGTGACTGCGTCACTCCAGAGGCTTCGAAAATTTCTTCCAGCTATCCTGTATCTGTTTTAAAGCAGCTTAGCTATAGTGCATAACAGCCGCAAAGGCTTGCTATTAATGCAAGCACCAAAAATTCAAACAAAAATGCAACTGCTGAGCCTAGCAGACAATATTTACAGCTTTTTAACAGTTGCGTAGTCATTACTACATTAACATCAATTCAGTATGCAAAATGCCTGCTAATAACGGTTGATATTTGCGCCGTACTGACTGTTCACGATGAAGCAGACGTTTTCAGCTATCTATCATTTTCAACTAGGTGATTTTTTCAACTAGCTGCTGTTGTTAATGAGAGGCTGGTTGATACTCTGTATCCGTACGAGTTGCGGTCCGTAACCACGCACTACGCGAGCGCGGGTTGCCCGCTACTTCCGCTTTACTGGGGCCAATGCGTTTGGGCTTACTAAAGTAACGCGGACGGTTCGGTGGCATCGGTGATTGCTCATCTTCAGGATATTGACCTTTACTATGGCGTTGCAGAAATTGCTTAATACGCCGATCCTCTAACGAATGAAAGCTAATCACGGCCAGCTGCCCGCCAGCTTTAATAATAGGAAGGCTTTGCTCTAAAAAGCTATCAACATCACCAAGCTCATTATTAATAAAAATACGCATGGCTTGGAAACTTTGAGTGGCAGGGTGCTTGCCTCTTTGCCAATTAGGATGCGCAACCTTAATAACTTCTGCCAGCTCTAAGGTAGAAGTATAACGGCTCATCTCTTTAATCGCCCGCGCAATCCGGCGACTGTGACGCTCCTCACCAAATTCGTATAATACATTGGCTAAGGTTTCATCATCGACCTGCTCAAGCCATTCAGCAACGGATTGACCGCGAGTGGTATCCATGCGCATGTCTATCGCGCCATCACGCATAAAGCTAAAACCGCGACTGCCATCGTCAATCTGCGGCGAGGAAACGCCCAAATCCGCCATTAGCCCATCCACTTGCGTGATACCCATCGCCGCTAAGCTGTCGGTTAAATTGGCAAAGCTATCATGAATAACATGCACGCGGCTGTCTTTGCTTGCCAACTCGTGGGCAACGGTAATGGCCGTTGGGTCTTTATCGATAACGATAAGCTGTGCATCATCAGCCAACTGTGATAATAACAATCGGCTATGACCGCCGCGCCCAAAGGTTGCATCGACATAGACACCGCTAGCTTGCAGGCTATTTTGACCATCTGGGTCATTTTCTGGTAACGATTTGACGCCTAGCACTGCGGCAATCGCTTCTGGTAATAATACCGCATCATGCACGAAGCTTAATTCGTCGGGCGTGGTAGGGTCTTGAATAGATGAATTATCCATAGTAGAAGATTCATCCGGCATAGCGGAAGGATCTGCGACAGATGAAGAACTGGCTTTCGAATTTGGCTTAGTCTTCGACTTAGAATTTGGTTTAAACTTTGATAGCGACACAAACAACTCAATAAATGACGACCAATGAGGCCATTAATAGTAAAAAATTAGATAAAAATAAACAAGTTAGGACTTACCTAACATTATTATCGCAAGGATACATCTGTAGTCAAGCACCATCTGGCCTTTTCAGCAAAAATATTACTTATCCCTGTTATAATAGCGCTATATTTTACGCTATATGGCACTATAACGGCTCCTTTTCCTTATATTTTTTATCTGACGCTTTTTAATTAACAATAATTATTTTGAGACCATTATGACTCCAACCACAGCTTCTGCTAATAATAGTACCCACAATACCCGTCCTGTACGTACTCGAATTGCCCCCTCGCCTACTGGTTTCCCTCATGTGGGCACTGCTTATATCGCGCTATTTAATTTAGCTTTTGCCAAAGCGCATGGCGGCGAATTTATTTTACGCATCGAAGACACCGACCAAGTCCGATCTACTGAGCAATCTGAACAAATGATTTTGGATGCACTACGCTGGGTAGGCCTTGATTGGGCGGAAGGTCCTGACGTCGGTGGCCCACATGCCCCGTATCGTCAAAGTGAACGCGCTGATATTTATAAAAATCATGCACAGCAGCTATTAGATAGCGATCATGCGTTTCGCTGTTTTTGTACCAGCGAGGAGCTAGACGCCATGCGCGCTGAGCAAATGGCCAATGGCGAAAGCCCTCGTTATGATGGCCGCTATGCTAATTTGTCACGTGAAGAATCCGATAAAATGGTCGCCGATGGCATGCCGTATGTGATTCGTATGCGCGTACCCTCTGAAGGCGTTTGCCGTGTTGAAGACATGCTACGCGGAACAGTTGAGATTCCTTGGGCGCAAGTTGATATGCAAGTATTGCTCAAAACTGATGGCTTGCCGACTTATCACCTTGCCAACGTCGTCGATGACCATTTAATGAAAATCAGCCACGTATTGCGCGGTGAAGAATGGCTCAACTCTGCACCCAAACATCAATTGCTCTATGAATATTTTGGCTGGGAAATGCCAGTGCTGTGCCACATGCCCCTACTACGTAACCCTGATAAATCCAAACTGTCTAAACGTAAAAATCCTACCTCTATCACTTACTACCGTGATGCTGGCGTGTTACCTGAAGCCTTACTCAACTATTTAGGTCGTATGGGTTATTCTATGCCTGATGAGGCCGAACAGTTTACTTTAGAAGAAATGATCGCCAGTTTTGATATTCAGCGGGTCTCCCTAGGCGGCCCTATCTTTGATATTGAAAAGCTGAACTGGCTGAATGCGGAATGGTTACGTGCTTTGACGCCAGAAGAGCTGAAAAATAAAATTCTTGCATGGGCAAATGATAGCGATAAATTGACCGCTATGGCTGCAGCCATTCAACCACGTATTGAGCTACTCTCCGATGCAGTTAATTGGGGAGCCTTTTATTTCCAAAACCTACCCAATGTCACGGCTGAAAGCTTTACTCATAAATCGCTGACTCCTGAACAAATTATGGAAATGTTGCAACTGACTATTTGGCAGCTTGAAGCGCTACCCACTTGGTCTGAAGAAAACATCTATGCGACTATAAAAGGTCTCTCTGCTGAACTCGATATCAAAATGCGCGACTTTATTGCGCCCTTCTTTATCGCTATTGCAGGTAGCACGTCATCGACGCCAGTGATGAACTCTATGGCTATTATTGGTGCGGATATGACGCTTATACGTCTGCGTCATGGTGTTAACGTGCTTGGCGGCTTGGGTAAAAAGAAGCTTAAAAAATTAGAGAAACAAGCGGCTGACTTGCCAGACTTTTTAGCTGCTGATGATGATGAGAACCGTTAAAAATTTTGTTCTTGAAAAAGCCACTTTAATTTTAGGTTCGCAAGAGAAATTCTTTAAGTAGGATTTCCCACAGAATTTATTAAAAAAAATCAGGTCAGGCTATCCTTGACCTGTCTTACGTTAAAAATGATATTTTACTGAACTTATCGATTGGAAATGAATATGGCAGCTAAGACCGTCACTATAGAAAATAAAGACTATATTTTTTCAACTCAAAAGGAGGCGCAGCAATATTATAATAGGATAGTAAAAGAACTTTATGATACTGAGCTCACTCTTGCAAATGGACAGGATTTTGAAGATTTAAAGTGGATATATACCGCTTACTGTGGTTATATCCACTACCAGTTAGATCGATTAGAAAATACTGACATTATTGGTTTTAAAGGGGTAAAAACTGTACGGCAAAATAGTGGCCAATACATTCCCACTGAGTGTTGTGCCGTCGTTTTTTCTGATGGGACTGAAGAAGAGTTTTTTATAGATAAAGCCATTAAAGAAATTGCCATTAAGCAAAACCCACGATAGTTCGTACTAGTGATTCAAGTGAAACCGCTTTAAACGCCTCTTTTAGAAAATTTATTGCGTATTTACTAAAATAGCGGTTGACAACCCTTCTCTACTTACCTAAAATACGCACACTCTTAGCGAGGGGCTATAGCTCAGTTGGTAGAGCACTTGCATGGCATGCAAGGGGTCAACGGTTCGACTCCGTTTAGCTCCACCACGCTATTTATGGTAAAGTGCAGCACTACTAAGCTTTATTATAAGTACCTTGCTAATAGTACAGCATCACCTAGGCACCGCTTATTTTTAAGCAATCTGATGTTGTTGATTACCGTTATAGCACTATGAACTATAGTATCTATAACAACTCTATGCGTCCCCATCGTCTAGAGGCCTAGGACACCGCCCTTTCACGGCGGTAACGGGGGTTCGAACCCCCCTGGGGACGCCACTATTCGGCGTCACTTATTAGCACTTTTGCGAAGTTGCATAAGATTAGACTGATAAGCGTAGCATCAAAAAGCCCAATCATCGCGATTGGGCTTTTTTCCGTCTGTCTTTTATGATAGCTGGCTTGTAATGGCTTTTTACAATAGATGTCTAAGACGTTTCGTTGACTATAAAAATTTTCTCTAGTAAGAATATCTCCTATTAGACTAACGAAAAAATTACGTGAACTTACATTAACCCGTTTCATTGACATAGTGTAACGCCTTTATACACAATGTTAGCGTTTTCCTACTTAAAAGTATTATTAATTCATCGCTTTATTTCTTATCATGTTGTTGTATTTATTGAACTTATAAGTAGTCTTACAGAAATTATTTATAAGATCTGAATTAAACAGCTTATATCATACTGAGAAAAAGCTATCAAAATAATTTACTATTAAGGAATGTCTATGTCACCTACCTATTCGCTTCAACGTCGTCCATCGTGGCGCGGTGTGCTAGCAGGTCTCGTCATGGGACTGATAGTTGTCATGGCGATGATTGCCCTTGCTCTGGTTCTCAGCTCATTTTTACCTTTCGATCTAAAAGGTACTAGTATTGCCGCTGGTATTTATGCAGCAATTACTGCAATAGTCAGTGCTTTTGTGGCAGGCTATTTTGCGATTAAGTTTTCAGCGCCTGAAGCATTATTCGGCGATGGTACAGATATTGATCCAAAAGATGCCAGCTTAACTGGTATGTTAACTGCTGCATTGATCGTGTTACTGACTACATTTTTTGCTATGAGCAGTGCCACTAGTATTTTAGCAACCGCAGGTAATGCTGTTGGTGGTACGGTTAGTACTGTAGCTAAAACCACAGCAGCTACAGCGTCAGCAGTAGGCACAGCAGCGGCATCTGTGCCAGAAGGCACTGTACAACAAGTGCAACAACAAGCGCAGGAAGTTTACCAAAAAGTATCTGGTGAAATTAGCCAAGAAGACGTACGCGAAATGATTGCTAAGAACACGCAGAATTTAAATGAACAACAGCTTGAAGCCAGTGGTAATGTGCTTTATGAGATGGTAAATAGCACGCAAAACGAAGTTGCCGATATGGACTTTACCAGCATCGATACATGGCGCAACATTGATGACTATGCTAAACAGCGCATGGCATCTATCGAACAAACCTTACAAGGTCCTGAGCTTATTACTCGCTTAGAATCAGAAGGCCTAACTGAAGCACAAGCTATCGAAGTTCGTAGTGAAGTTACTCAGTCATTTAATGAATACAAAATGCAAACTGAGCAATATATCGCTCAAGCTCAACAAACCGTTGATCAAAGTCTAGACCAAGCTGAAGATGTTGCTCGTAAAGCAGCTTTATATACTGGTTTATTCTGGTTAATCAGTGCATTGCTAACCTTTATCGCTAGTACCTTTGGTGCTAAAAGTGCAGCAGCGAACTATCGTTTAGATAAGCCTATCGTAACTCTAGGCGACAACGTTAAATAAGCAGCAATATTGAATAAAAAATGATGTTAAACATATCTCTAAAACAGAAAGCCCAATCGTAAAGATTGGGCTTTTTTGTGCTTGTTTCTATTGGCACAAGCTGTTTATTTAACGAGGCAAATCGATACCACTTGGGAATGGTGTCACCACTTAGCAAAAGGATCAACGGTGTTAAATTTTTTATGGGCAAGTCATTTGATAAACGAGCTTAATTAATGGACCAGTTTTTTTAAAGATAAATTTAAAGATAAGTACGTGCCAACCAATATCACCACTGAGCCAATGATTGCCCCTATATCCAATGCTTCACCAAGTAACACATAACCGAAGAATATCGCAAAAATAGGAATGACTAAGGTAATGCTGGTCGCCCGCATAGCGCCAATATTTTTAATAAGTCGGTTCATAAAAATTAATGCGATAGCCGTCGAAAACACCCCAATACAAATCACAGATAACCAAGCTTTAAGACTAATACTTTTGCCATACGGAAATTCATACACGGCAATGGGTAGCATGACCAAGCTGGCAATGATTAGCGAGCCCGCTGTGATCGCAATCGGCGAAAGGTCTTCTAAATAGTTTCTGGTGATATTGGCCCCTGTCGCATAACCAACACAGGCCAATAAGGCGTAACCCATTGGCAGCAACCCTGTACCTAGATCTAAAATTTGTCCTTGCTCGTCAAATAAGCGCTCACTCATTAAAATACCGACCCCAACCACGCCAATGATCAACCCTAAGGTTTGTTTCTTAGCCAGTTTATCGTTGAAAAACTTACTGGCGATAAACCCACTCATCATGGGGACGGAGGCATTAATCACCGCCAATACACCCGCATTCACTGACTGTGCTGAGAAAGAAAATAGCACAAATGGAATGGCAGCGGAGAATAAACCGACTACTGCCAGCACTTTGAAATTTTCACGAATACCTTCTCGACTTTTTGGATATAGCACCACAAAAATAAGCATGGTTAGCCCAGCAAATACCACACGCAAGCTTGCAAAGGCCAACGAGCCAAACTCAGGCACACCCACTCGGTAAAATATAAAAGATAGCGACCACATAAAGGACAGCGTAAAAAAGATGATAAGGTCGCGTCTGGTCATTTGTTAACTCGATTTTGATGTTTAGACTGCTTTAGCTAAGTCGTTAAAAATATCGTGATGATAACTTTTTAATGGCTTTAGGGGTGGGGTTTTTATGTGTTTATAGGCAACCACACTATAAACATTCAATCACCCAATAAAAAACCCCAACATGACGTTGAGGTTTTATTTAATTAAAGATTTTAGAAATTAAGCAGCGTCTTTACTTTCACTGGCAAGCTGGCGCAGTACATAGTGCAATACACCGCCATGACGGACGTATTCGCGCTCTTTTGGCGTCTGTAGCACTACATTGACCTCAAAAGTCTCTGTTGAGCCATCAGCGCGTGTGGCAGTAACGGTAGCCATCTCACTCTCGCCATTGTTAAGCCCTGTGATACTCAACACTTCTGAGCCATCAAGGTTATGAGATTGCGCACTCTCGCCATCTTTAAAGGTTAAGGGCAGTACACCCATTCCCACAAGATTAGAGCGGTGAATACGCTCAAACGAACCGGTAAGTACCGCTTTTACACCCAGTAGAATCGTACCTTTGGCAGCCCAGTCACGGCTAGAGCCAGAACCATATTCTTCACCGCCGAGAACGACCAGCGTACGACCTTCTTCTTTATACTTCATCGCCGCATCATAAATAGGCAACTGCTCGCCATCTTTGAGGGTCGCTTTGTCCCCTTTGAGGTAATAAGTATAACCACCCTCTTTACCATCCATCATCAAGTTTTTGATACGGATGTTGGCAAAGGTACCTCGGGTCATGACCGCATCATTACCACGGCGTGAGCCATAGCTGTTAAAGTCAGCTTCCATCACTCCGCGACCTTTTAAGTACTTACCAGCCGGTGAATCTGCATCAATGTTGCCCGCAGGTGAGATATGATCGGTAGTGATAGAATCACCGAACAAGCCCAATATGCGTGCATTCTCAATGTCAGGGATACCTTGTGGTTCCATGGTCATATCATCAAAGAACGGTGGGTTCTTAATGTAAGTTGATTCCTCACTCCATGGATATAGCTGGCTGTCTGAAGACGAAATAGAATTCCACTCATCACTACCGTCGAACACTTCACCGTAGTTTTTATGGAACATCTCAGCGTTAATATTATTAGCGATGAGCTCTTCAATTTCTTGCGACGTCGGCCAGATGTCTTTTAAGAAGACATCATTGCCCTCTTGGTCTTGTCCAAGCGGATGGGATGTCATATCAATATCAACGGTACCTGCCAGCGCATATGCCACTACTAATGGCGGCGAGGCCAAATAGTTGGCTTTTACATGCGAGTGAATACGACCTTCGAAGTTACGATTACCTGATAGTACAGCGGCGGCGACCAAATCATTGTCTTCAATGCCTTTTTCTATGCTCTCAAGCAGGGGTCCTGAGTTGCCGATACAAGTAGTACAGCCATAACCGACCAGATAGAAGCCAATCTTTTCCAGCTCGGTCATCAGCTTGGTTTTTTCAAGATAATCGGTCACTACCTTCGAGCCGGGCGCCAGTGAAGTCTTGACCCATGGCTTAGCTTTGAGTCCTTTAGCCGCTGCATTTCTAGCAACCAGTCCTGCCCCGATCATTACTGCTGGATTGGAGGTATTGGTACAAGAGGTAATCGCCGCAATCACTACAGCCCCGTCACGCAACTTGTACTGTTCATCGTTGATATCGACGATAGTACAGAAATTACCCTCATCAGCACAGAAAGCATCAGGCTTAGCCGCTAATGTTTTGGCCTGCACCTGCTCACCGCCTTCTTCATCAAAGCGATCTTTAGCTTTGACTTCAGCTTTACGATCTTTAGTCATGGTCTCTAAAGTTTTGCCAAAGCTCTTGTGCATATCAGACAAAGCAATACGTTGATGCGGTAGCTTAGGTCCAGCAAGTGATGGTTCAACGGTGGTTAAGTCAAGATGCAATTTGCTCGAATAAGTCGCATGCGGCGTATCCGCATCGTGCCATAAACCTTGCGCTTTGGCGTATTTTTCGACCAGCTCAATTTGGACTTCATCGCGACCTGATAAGCGCAAATAATCAATCGATATTTGGTCAATAGGGAAAATACCACAAGTAGCGCCATATTCTGGCGACATATTGGCAATAGTCGCCCGATCAGCAAGCGGCATGTTGTGCAGACCTTCACCGTAGAATTCAACGAACTTACCGACTACGCCGTGAGCACGCAGCATCTCAACCACACGCAACACCAAGTCAGTTGCAGTAACGCCTTCAGTGAGCTTGCCGGTCATCTCAAAACCAACCACTTGTGGAATGAGCATTGATGACGGTTGCCCTAGCATCGCCGCTTCCGCTTCAATACCGCCAACACCCCAACCGAGTACACCGATACCATTAATCATGGTGGTGTGACTGTCGGTACCAAAAACCGTATCAGGATAAGCGGTCAGCTCAGTGCCATTTTCGCCCTCAACTTCAGCGGCCATCACCACCCGTGCTAAATATTCTAAGTTGACTTGATGGACGATACCAGTGGCAGGTGGTACCACCACAAAATTTTCAAAAGCCTGTCTACCCCAATGCAGGAATTCATAACGCTCGTTATTACGCTCAAATTCAATCTTTTTATTCAAATCAAGCGCATCTTCGCGACCATAAACATCAACTTGTACCGAGTGATCAACGACCAATTCACTAGGGATAAACGGGTTAATTTGCTCCGCTTTACCGCCGAGCTTGACCACCGCATCCCGCATAGCGGCCAAATCTACTACTGAGGGTACCCCGGTAAAATCTTGTAGCACCACACGAGCCGGCATAAAGGCAATCTCTTGTGATGGCGCAGCAGCAGCGTCCCAGTTAGCAACGGCTTCAATATGGTTTTTGCCTACCGATTGGCCACCATCTTCTTTGCGCAGCAAGTTTTCAAGCACAATTTTCATGCAAAACGGCAGAGTATTAATATTGTCATAGGTTTTGGTCAGTTCAGGCAAACTATAGTAGGCATAATCCTTGCCATCGACCGAGAGGGTGTCTTTTACGTTGAAAATATCACTCATGGTAGCTTCCTTATCTATATTCTAGGGGGTTGTGGATTTATTGTTATTACAGGTGGCTAAGAAGGTTAAAAAAAATTAAATGACTTATTCATAGCTTTATTAACAAATAATTATAAGTATAAGTATAAACATACTAATTAACAGTAACGCCCCTTTACCATAACAAATAACCCTACACTTTAATTAACAGTAACGCCCCTTTACCATAACAAATAACCCTACACTTGTTAATGCTAAGTAGTTAAAGAATCGTGGCATAATCGTAACCGCAACAATAGCCTAGCAGTATAGTAAAAAAGCGTTTGCTCATACTTGCTGGCGACGGCCATTACGAAACACATAACTGTCCTCATAAAATTCAGGATTGGCATTGTCAGCCCAAAAATGAGGTACACCTAGTATCGGCAATGGTGAAAGGTTGCGCGGGGTAATATCATCCTGCGATAATAGCTGATGCATATGTTCAGCCAGCTTGTTATCGATAGACGCCAAACGGTCTGGTAATGACAAGGTAAAAAAATCAGGCGCAACCTTGATTACCACGCTATGCGCACATAATGGTTTACGCGGTTGTATCAGCTGCTCAAGTAATGCATGGCCAAAAATATAAACCGCCGCCTGTGTATCCTCATTTGGCTGGCGCGGGTTTTCCCAGTTGTCGCGCGGTGACACTAAGCTTGCTTGCCAATCAAACTTAATTAACGCCTTACCAATGTGAGGCTCAGAGGTTACCAATATCGCTCCATTTTCATCAAACACCGTAACCGTATCGCGTACACGCCCGCGACTCTCACTAATTCCTTGCTCAGCAATTTGGCACATATGATGATAGTTCAACAGTGCCTTAGTCTTAGGAAAAGTCAGCCAAATACTGCCATTAAATAAATCATGCAAGTTATCACGGGTAGGAATATTGCCCGTTGACGCGATAAAGCTTTCATAAGCCTCGCCATCTGGCAATGCGTCTTGGGAGACAAATATTAGAGCGTGAGCTTGATTATTTTGGGTCGGTTTGGTTTGAGATGGCGATTTTTTATTCTGCTGAGTTATAGCTGTATTTAACAGCTCAGCGATGATAGCGGTGCTATGATTAAAATTATCTTTAAAATTAGCGTCTTCCCCATCTGAACGTTGCGCCTGACTACTTAAATTCTCTACCGTTTGACTGAGATAATCTAATTGGCTGAGATGACACAGCCACGGTGCTTGCCAGTTAATAGCGGCAAAGCTTGAATCCAATGAATCGGTAGCAGAGGGTGATATTTTAGGCAATAGAGCGTGAGCAGTCATGATGAGAATCTCTATGGTACGTGTGGCTTATATTATGCGAAACGCGATGAGTTTGGCGTGGTAGCTCATGGTATCATAGGGCGCTTTTTTACCGCTAGGGCGACCCTTCTATGGCGAATTTTAATACCCACTTAAATGGCGCATTTTCGGTAAGTGGCATGATGGGCTTAACCGTTTATAAAGCCGGTCTGTTGAATGACTCAGGGTTTTTAATATGCGTGGCGCTCGGTACGATAGGCGGACTGCTGCCTGATCTAGACTCTGATAACTCGACCCCGATTAAATTGGGCTTTAATATTGCGTCCTTTATTTTTGCCTTTGGACTGGTGATGCATTGGCGCAGTGAGCTAAGCTTACTGGCCTTAATAGCGCTCTGGCTGGCGGGCTATGGTTTTATGCGTTATGTGGTCTTTCAGATATTTACCAGCATGACTGTGCATCGCGGCGTTATTCACTCGGTCCCCTACATGGCGATATTGGGGCTTGGACTGACGTATTTAAGCTATTATGTAGTGCACAATCCGCTAACGGCCAGCTGGTTTTACGGTCTATTTTTATTTGGTGGCGCGATGGTACATTTGCTATTAGATGAGATGTACAGCGTGAATCTATCAGGGATGACCATGAAGCGCTCGTCCGGTACGGCGATGAAGTTTTATCAACATAAAGACCGCTGGTGGTATCTAATATTGTATGCGCTGCTGGCTTTACTGGTATTCTCCGCCCCACCTTTTGCACCGTTTTGGGAACAGCTGCGCGATCCTGCCCCTTGGGCAAAGCTCAAAGTCGGCATGCTGCCTACCTTTATAAAAAATTTGTTATCTTGAAAGTATTATTGATTAATCATTAGAGTACCCTATGCCACTTTCTATAAAAAATTGCCCTTGCCAAATTAATCCATCATTAGCCACAATAAGCACACCATTAGCTTATAAAGACTGCTGTCAGCCTTATCATAACGATATTGATAAAGTTGAAGGCGTTCAAGCTGAGAGCGCTGAACGTTTGATGCGCACTCGTTATAGCGCGTTTGTATTGGTAAAGGCGGATTATATCGTCAAGACCACTGTGCCCGCGCAGCAGGCTTTGCTTGATATCAATGCTATTGAAACATGGGCAAAGGAAACGGATTGGGCAGGGTTAGAGATCGTGCAACACACGCCAAAACTTGGTAAGCGTCATGCTCAAGTTGAGTTTAAGGCTTATTACGTGACATCAGAGGGAACGCAGTCACACCATGAGCTGTCTACCTTTGTAAAGATAACGGACAAGTCTGCTTCTGAAAACAAAGAACGCTGGTACTTCCTTGACCCAACGGTATCGATGTCGGTGAGCCAAAAACAGCCATGTATCTGTGGGTCTGGGGAGAAGTTTAAACGCTGTTGTGGGGTTTTTTTGGCTTAGTTTCTCTCATATATTAGCGTTTCTCTCTCAAATTATGAGCTTGCTTATAATCTTATATTAAAAAAATATATTTTAATATCATATAGTTATAAAAAATAAGATTATCTTTCTCTCTCAAACTATTCATTTTTCTCTCTCTTTTCTCTCACTTCTTTCTCATTTTTTAACCCACTTAGAGTTTCGCCCTGCCCCGATATTTTCTATTCTATCTACTTTCCGGAGCTTAGTTAATAAATGTCCTACTTTAGTGACTTTCTGCTTGTCATTGAGTATTTCACTAAGTTTAGGAAGCAGCAAATTATCAATCTCTGGTCTAGTAGCGTGGCTGTATCTATCTATGTAGTCCAGAATAAGTTGCATATAAAAAGTATCATCTTGAGTGCGGTTGCGTATATATTTCGCTTTTTTATTAGTTGCTTCCGCAACTGAAGAGGAGACATAATAATTAGGTCGTCGTCCTTCTATCAAGCTCTTACGTTTTAGCTCTTCCGCCATATTCTTAGAAATACTTTGTCTTTTTTGAACTCTATCTAAAGCTATAATTTCTATTAATGACAAGTCTGTTTTTTTTATTAAAAGCTTACTATAGGCAGGGTCAACGATATCACCATAGATTGTCAAATTTACGGCTGATGCAGTTAGATCATAATCAGGAAGTGGCAAATAGCGCTTTGCCTGTTTTTCATACATTTCATGAATGCCATAACCCATCGTGTCAATCATATTTAGCTCTACCATCGCTTGTGCTAATTTTAGATTACGATACTTTTTTGGACGTTTATCATAAGTTATATAATCTGTAGGCTTACCCTCGAAAAAACTGCCTTCACTTTCAAAAATCAATCTATCTATTTTTTTGGATACAATAATTCTAGAATGCTTAGTGTAGTCTTGATGAGCAATACAGTTATGCAACGCTTCTAACACAACGCGCTGATTATATTTATCGATTTCAATAGGGATTAGTTGGTCATCAGGTAAAATCCGTATTTGAAAATTACGTATTTTTTGATAAAGTTGCGTCGATGTCAGTAGAAAAGGTGGATGAAAATGTTCATAAGCTCGCGCTCTCGCCTCTAAGCTCCATACCATAGATGCCGGATGAGGTGAAAGGAGATAAGCCGACTCTGCTTTGCCAAGTAATAAAAGTATGGCTCTAGTAACTTTACCATTTTCAGTTAATCTGGCTTTATTTAAAAAGTCTATATCATTTAATTTAAGTATGGTTTCACTATCAAAGCTTTGTACTCTTTTTTCCATTTTTCTAGCAAAATTCTGCTTTGCTTTTTCTACTGCTTCTGAGTCCAAGTCACTAATAGTGGCTTCCGGTATAATTTTAGTGGCTTCCGGTATAATTTGTGCTGACCAATCTACCTATTTCTCTTGCTGATTTATTTCATTCAGCTTATCTAAACCTAATGCGACTAAACTTTCACCTGCTCTAGCATAATAATGCCCATTATAAGATACTGGCGAACCTTTAGGAGCTGCCGGTATTTGGAACATAACAACCTTACCCGTAGGGTGAGACGCTTCAAATATATTCCGAAATGTAATTTTAGGCTGTGTCATTTGAATAACTTAATAACTTACTCCTTGTATTTTTTCAGATACTCCAGACTTATAGTCTGTACCAATGACTTTGCGACTTTTATCATCAATGCCAAATACTAGCCAGCCGAATTCATGCGCGCGTAGATTAGCCTCATTGGCTATCGCAGAAAAATACTTACCAATGTCCGATAATGAGAACTCTTTTTTGCCGCGTTTAAATTCAACAACTTCGTTTTCCCAATCATCAATAAGGCTGTCTAGTAACTCCAAAAGCTCGTCATGACTCATATCCACTCCTAAATACTCGCCCCAACTGCCCGCGCAATCGCAACCCCTTCATCAATAGTCAAAAACTTCCGCTGGCTTGGACTGTCTTTATACAGCACCTCACCATCTTGGAATATTAGACACTCATTGACGGCCAGCTGTTGCCACTTTTCATTGTCAGTCAACGGAACCGTTACCAATATCGTGACTTTGTCTGTATCTGTGGTCACATCGCCAAAGTTAATCGCTAGGTCATTATCTGCTAATTTTGCTTCACCAAACGGCGCTTGGCGAGTGAGATAAAACAGTAAACTACCCGCATAGGCCAATTGCCATCTGCCATTCGATATCAGACAATTAAAGAGACCATTCGCGGACAGATAACGACATTGAGTGGTCAAAAAGTTAAACAACGTTTGGTCATCAGGGCGAGACTTAAAGCTACTTTTGAGTCGATTAACTAAGTAACAAAACGCCATCTCAGAGTCCGTTGAGCCAACTGGCTGGCAGTGCGAGGCATTACCGTTGTCTTGCAAGCGCTGACAGCGTTTAATAAACTCGCTATTCATCTGGCCGTTATGGGCAAACACCCACTGCTCGCCCCACACTTCACGGACAAAGGGATGGGTATTTGCTAAGCAGTTCTGACCTTGAGTCGCTTTACGAATATGGGCGATGACATTTATCGCTTTGATAGGATAATTATTTACTAAGTCGGCAACTGGGGACAGATGACTGGGGCGATTGTCATGAAACAAGCGCAGACCGGTTGCAGCATTGTTGTCCGTATTGTTTTTACCAGTGCAGTCACTACGCTCAAAAAATGCAATGCCAAAACCATCTTCGTGACTGTCCGTCATACCGCCGCGCCGACGAAATCCGGCAAAGCTAAAACCGATATCCGTTGGGGTATTACAGTTCATTCCTAAGAGTTGACACATCTATGTTTTACCGCCTTTATTAATAGTACCGCCGTTATTGTTGCTTTTGGCTTGGTTTGTCTGAGCATCAGAAATGCTATCGAAGTCTGCATCGGTCATCTCATCTAGCAATGCTGCGCCATCGGTAGTAAGACTATCGGTGTCAATGCTATTCAAAATAAGCTTTGCTTGTGCTAAATCTGTGTCTTGTACCCATAGGACTGCCCCTGAGTTCATTCCAGGGAGACCGCTCAGAGCTTGTATCGACACGGTAATGTTGTTGTTTCTAAGTAGATTGGCATGCAGCTCACCTTGCATGTTGGTATCGTAGCGTACTAATTTGTGCCAGTTATCGACTTGGTTGGTCATGAGGTCCCCTTTAGGAATTAAAGAATAAATAGTTTAGCAATAGAAAGAATGCTTATGACAGTTGATCTAGGGTGTATTTTTTGATTTCAAATTTACTGTCATCATTTAAATGCTCTTGAGCTTGCGTCGCACTGCTAAAAACACCTTTTATTTGGCTGTCTGCCTTATCAGTATCTAGCAATACGAAGACCACATTTTGCGCTTTTTCGACATGCGACCAATGGTAAGCGGCCAATCGTTTCATCAGGTCAGGATTTTTGACCATGATATTATCGCCAGTACGTCCTTCAGTACGGTTATAGTGAATAACGTTGAGACGTAGTAGCCAGAATATCACAGCAGCTTTTGCCAGCATCACTGGCAATGCTTTCTTTTCATCTTCTCTAAGCGCTCTTTTTGACTCATAACCTTGCAAAAATACTGCCATTTTACTGCGGTCAAAATCGACCGATTCGCCTTGTTCAGCGTCGCCCCACGTGGTACAAAAATCATTAATAGTAATCGCTATGTCCATCAAATAATGATCGACACTGACTTCAGTAAAGTCTAACAGACCCGTAAGACGCTCGTTGCCTTTTTGGCTGTTATTTAATGGTAAGTCCCACAAAGTATTGTCCGCAAACATATCTAAATGACACAGTCCTTTTGGCAGTGTTGCCAGTGGCAAGTCAGTATAAGACTGCCAAATATCGCTCATCAGCTTGGCTTCATCGCTTGGCATAAACTGCATTTCGCGATCACGTACTTCCGCCCACGGATACAGTGGTACGCCATACTTTTCGGCAGGTTGCAGTTCTTGTAATGTTGCATGCAATACCGCCAGCGACGCGCCTATCTCATGACACATGCTTTGGGTGGTTTGCTCAGGATGTGTGCCTGCCAGACACGGCACTACCGTAATCGCTTTGTCTTCATAGTGAATGACATAGCGTTTATCATCACTCAAATTATTGTCGTTATCAGCACGTGACTCAATACCTGAATCAAGCAGTGCCAGCGGTGCCGCAACCGGTAATTTGCCATTTAACTTATTTAAAATGACCGCCATTTTTCCAATATCAGCAGGGGGACGCTCTTCAAATAAAGTAAATACATAAGAGTGCTCGCCATCGCTATCATCAGTCGTTTGAATAAACCAGTTAGAGTTTTTGATCCCTTGGGTAATAGGAATGGCACGGGAAAATTGGACACCAAAACTTTGACAAAATGCGGCAAACTGATCATCGGTTAACTGGGTATAGACGGACATGACAACTCACTTATGACGATTAAATAAAAAATTAAATAAAGTTAGATTGGGACAAATTTAAACGGTGATAGCAACAATCACATCACTAATGAAAGAACTTTGATAAAAAGCGTATTAATCTTGCGAAAATATGCCTGATATGGCGGTGATTTTGCTAGACTAGCGCTTACGAAAGAATTGATTATAAGGTGAAAGTCCCTATGTTAGCAAAGCGTATCATTCCTTGCTTGGACGTTGATAATGGTCGCGTGGTTAAAGGCGTGCAATTTGTCGATATTAAAGATGCTGGCGATCCAGTTGAAGTGGCAAGACGCTACAACGAACAAGGTGCCGATGAGATTACCTTTTTGGACATTACGGCCACCAATGATGATCGCGATACCACTTATCATACCGTTGAACGTATGGCAGAGACGGTATTCGTGCCGCTAACGGTCGGCGGCGGCGTGCGTAAAATAGCTGATATTCGTAACCTGCTCAATGCGGGTGCGGACAAAGTCGCTATTAATTCAGCAGCCGTATTTACGCCTGAATTTGTTGGCGAAGCGGCACAGAAATTTGGCAATCAATGTATTGTCGTGGCCATTGATGCCAAGCGCGTGGTTGATATTAACGTTGATGGCATCATAGTGCCACGTTGGGAGATTTTCACCCACGGTGGACGCAAACCAACCGGCATTGATGCGGTCGCTTGGGCGATCAAAATGGCCGAGCTGGGTGCTGGTGAGCTATTGGTCACCTCGATGGATGGTGATGGCACCAAAAAAGGCTACGATTTAGCCTTGATGCGACAGATTACCAGTCAAGTGAATGTGCCCGTCATTGCCTCTGGTGGCGTGGGCAACCTACAACATTTAGTCGATGGCGTACTTGAAGGTGGCGTGGATGCGGTGCTTGCAGCTAGTATTTTTCACTTTGGTGAGCATACCGTTCTTGAGGCAAAGCAATACATGGCAGCGCAAGGAATACAAATGCGTCTGTAAAAAAATGCTATTATAGTACTAACTATTTATATTCATTTGTCTGATTTTAGTATATCAATAAAACCTATTATTCAACTCAATTAAAAATCTAATTATTCACAGGATACTCCAATGTCAAATTTACAACAGCAGCGCAATGACGTCACCCATATCGATGGCAATCTACATCAAAATGAAGACGCCCGCATCGGTATCGTGGTCGGTCGTTTTAATGGTTTTGTAGTCGAGTCCTTAGTTGATGGTGCTATTGATGCCCTACTTCGTCACGGCGTACTAGGTAGTAATATTACCGTTATCCGCGTCCCTGGTGCGTTTGAGTTGCCACTCGTTGCCCAACGTGCTGCTGAGGCCGATCGTTTTGACGCCATTATTGCCTTAGGTGCCATTATCCGTGGTAGCACGCCGCACTTTGATTTTGTCGCAAGCGAATCAGCAAAAGGCTTAAGCAGTGTCGCCATTGATTATAATATTCCCGTTGCTAATGGCGTCTTGACGACTGACAGCATTGAGCAAGCTATTGAACGCGCAGGTACCAAGGCGGGTAATAAAGGCTCTGAAGCCGCGATGGTCGTGCTCGAGATGATTGCGGTTTTATCGCAATTAGATATTGACGATAGTAGTGACAGTGTTTAAATGGGCTTAATTTAACTTTGCTTAATTTATATAAGCTATTTAGTTTAAGATTTTATCCAGCGCTGTAGCTCATGCTTGCAGCGCTTAAGCATTACTAAGCGGCTGTCAAAATTCATCAGCCGTTTATAGTTTAACTTTTTCGTCGCATTTTTTACGAACTCTTTTTAAAACACTATTTTAAAATTCAGGTATTGACCCTCTATGACTGACCAACTCAAGCGCGCCATTAGCGCTGCGAAAACCGCAGAAAGCAATTCTGAACAAGCTGAATCTATCGGTACAGCAAGCAGCAGTGCGGGTGACCAACACTTCGATATGAGTGAGTCTTCTTATAAGACCAGTCACACCGCTATCCGTAAGGCGCGACGATTTGCCATGCAAGGCTTGTATGAATGGCTCGTCACTGACCACCGCTTCGATACCAGTGGTAAGCTCGGTTGGAAAGCCAATGCTCCGCATGATATCACAGCACGTACGCGCGCAACTAACGCTATGCATACGGTACATATTGGCTACTACCATGAAATGATGCATGACATTCCAGAGCAGATTGAAACGCTGAATGCGCTTATCAGCCAGCATCTGGACCGTGAAATCGATAAACTGGATACGGTTGAGCACGCCATCTTGCTTATCGGTACTTATGAGCTGCAAAACCGCTTAGAAATTCCTTATAAAGTGGTGCTTGATGAAGCGATGAAACTGAATAATCACTTTGGCGCAACGGATGCTCATAAATTGATTAATGCGGTATTAGACAGAATAGCAGTTGAGCTACGCGACGTTGAAGTACAAGCCGATACCAAAGCCAACCTACGTACCTCGCAAAAAACGGCTACCAAGCAGGCAAATGTAAAAAATGATGTGACTCAAGTGGACACTAGTGAAAATGTAGCTGAAACTGACGACACGGCAACCGCTTCAACAAAACCCCGTATCAGTGCTAATAATGCTAGCGTCAAACGTAACCGTCCTAATAAAGCCAATGCTGGAATGAGCATTAAAGCAGCCGTTGAAAACAGCAAAGCTAAAGAAGAAAGCGCTAAATCAATTGCTTCTGATAAGGCAGATGGTGTTGTTGATGCCACTGTGGATGATATAAGTACTGATGACGTTGCCGTTGATAATGAAGCTGTTAATAACGACTCTGTTAACGAGAATGCGGTTGTCGATAACGACACTACGGCTACTGATGCTACGGTCAGTACTTATGTAAATACTGATACTGACAACGTTGAAGCTTCGCCAGAATCAGAAAGCAGTATTGTTGAAAATGAGGTGTCAAATACCAGCGCTACAGCTAGTGTTGAAACAAGTGATTCAGATTCAGCCAGTGTCGAAACTAATAGCTCTGAAATAACTGATATTGAAGTAGCTGACCCTGAAACAGACAGCTCTCAAATAGAAGATAGCGCTACAGACAGCACGGTTTCAGATACTACTGATGCAAAAAGCAAAGACTAGCCATGACTGAGTTCGAGCTGATTGAGAAAATATTCTGCCAGTTGCAAGCGGATAATTCGTTAGCCGCTAGTAGCAAAAAAGGTAGCAAAAAAGGTATCGAAAAAGGTATCGGTGATGATGCGGCAGTGATGGCCCTGCCAGCTGGGTCACGCTTGGTTAGCTGTATTGATACCTTAGTGCAAGGTCGGCACTTTAGCGCTGATTGGGTGCAAGTACAGCATCTGGCGTTTACGATTGGTTATAAAGCAGTGGCGGTCAACGTCTCAGACCTTGCTGCTATGGGCGCCACGCCACACAGTATCTTGCTAGCATTAGCATTACCTGAGCGTCTGGCGAACAAATCATGGTTGACTGAATTTGCTAAAGGTTTATTCCACGCCTGCCAGTTATTTGGTGTGACCCTTATCGGTGGCGATACTACCCGTAATGACAGCCTGATACTAAGTGTCAGCGCCCAAGGATTCCTTGCCGTAGACACGCCAGCGGTATACCGCTCCGGGGCACAGGTTGGTGATAAAATCTATGTGTCAGGGTCGCTTGGTGATGCCGCTTACGCTTTGCAGCATCCTGATAATGATGTTGGTGTGGAGCTGGCGCATCGATTGCATATGCCGACGCCACGTGTCCAGCTAGGTATCGCATTAGCACAAATTGGTGCGACCGCAATGATTGATATCTCTGATGGTCTTTATCAAGATTTGGGTCATATTTGTCAGCAAAGTAATGTCAGTATGCGTCTTAACCTTGAGCTGTTGCCAAGTAGTGTACCCTTATCAAGGGTCGATTTGTCTGAACGGTTACTGTGCCAATTAACGGGTGGTGACGATTATGAACTGGCATTTACGTTACCTGCCAATATCACCGCGCCCACCAGTAATACTTCGATAAGTTGTATTGGTGAAGTTATTGCAGTAGCAAATGTGATTCATTCTACTGAAGCTGTTTCTACAGATACTGACTTTAATAAGACTATAGCATCGCCGCGTCCTGAACTGTTTTATCAAGATCAAGCAGTAACACCAAGCCAACCCTCGCCTTTTACCACGTGGCCGACTCTGACGGGTTACCAACATTTTGCAGGTTAACCCATGACTGAAGACTTATCTAAGCCTGATATTAGCAAAGCTAATGACTGCCCGCCCTTGCCTGCGCATGCCAGTGCGCTTGACCGTATTATTTATTGGTTGGGTATTGGATTGGGTAGCGGATTACCGCGCCGAGCGCCGGGAACTTGGGGTACGGTTGGCGGTTTAATAGTCGCCATACCACTGATGAGCTTAGGCTTCGTGCCGTTTTTAATCATTACTCTCCTGTCTTGTGTGATTGGTATTTGGATATGCGGTCGTACCTCTGATCTAATGCAAGGTCACGATGATCCGCATATCGTTTGGGATGAATGGGCTGGCATATGGATCACTCTACTGCCCTTTTCTTATATGGGCGTTTCTTCAGCAAACTACTGGCAAGATGTATCGCAGACTCTATCACTCATTGCGATCGTTATCGCCTTTATGTTGTTCCGCTTTTTTGACATTATCAAGCCACCACCCATTAGCTGGGCAGATAAAAAAGTCGCTGGCGGTCTAGGTATTATGCTTGATGATATCATCGCCGGTATTATGGCAGCAGCAGTTTGGATTGTAGTTATATTAGGCATGCTGTTGTAAGCGACAACGAAGTGTATGGCTAATAGTTAGTAATAAGCTAGAGTTACAAAGCTCACACTGCTTACCATTTTTATTCAACAAACATTTGCGCTATAATTAAAGATTGTATTTTGTTACATTTATAGAATTATCTTTTAGGAATGCTATGACCTCTTCTCTTTCTGTGATTATTCTGGCGGCCGGTAAAGGCACGCGTATGCAATCGGCTAAGCCAAAAGTGCTACAGACACTAGCTGGCAAGTCTTTACTTGGTCACGTATTAGACACCTGTCATCAGCTTACTGTAGATGAAACTATTGTAGTGCACGGTTTTGGCGGAGAGCAAGTCCAGACGGTGATTACTAATCAGTATGCGCATCTCTCAATTACTTGGGTGGCTCAAACTGAGCAATTAGGTACGGGGCATGCGGTAAAAGTTGCCCTCGCCCAATTGCCAAAGGACGGTCAAAGTCTAATTTTATACGGTGATGTGCCGCTAGTTAGCTCTTGTACTTTGACTAAATTGCAGACTGCCAATAATGAGGGTATGTCGATGTTAACCTTAACGGTAGATAATCCTTTTGGACTGGGACGCATTAAACGTGATCGAGCCGGCAATATCGAAGCCATCGTTGAGCAAAAAGATGCCAGCAGTGATGAGCAAAAAATCCAAGAGATTAATAGTGGTATTTACTGCGTTGATAACGCACTACTCCATAAATATTTGCCAAAACTGTCTAATGACAATGCTCAGCAAGAATATTATCTAACCGATATTGTCAAAATGGCAGTGGCTGACGGTATTAATATTGCGGCTATTGAGCCTGAGCATACGTTTGAGATTGAAGGTGTGAATAACCGCCAACAGCTTGCGAGCTTAGAGCGGTCATGGCAAGGTAAATTGGTACAGGATTTACAAGTAGCCGGCGTACAGTTTGCTGATCCTACCCGCGTTGACATTCGCGGTACTTTGACTGCTGGGCAGGACGTATTTGTCGATGTCGGTGTGGTGTTCGAAGGCGACTGTACATTGGGCGATAACGTCTATATCGAAGCAGGCTGTATTATTAAAAACGCTCAAATCGGTAATGCTTGTCATCTAAAACCTTATTGCGTTGTCGATCAAGCCCAAATCGGTGCTGGTGTTGATATTGGTCCTTTTGCCCATTTGCGTCCTGGCACAGTTTTGGCGGACAGCAGTCGTGTTGGTAACTTTGTCGAGATTAAGAAATCAACGATTGGTCACGGCAGCAAGGTCAACCATTTGAGTTATATAGGTGATGCCACCATTGGCACGAACGTAAATGTTGGTGCAGGCGTGATCACTTGTAATTATGACGGCGTGAATAAATCGCAAACTGTCATTAACGATAACGCCTTTGTGGGCTCAAATGTCAGTCTAGTGGCACCAGTGACGATTGGTAGTACAGCAACAGTCGCTGCCGGCTCGGTAATTACCGATGATGTTGATGCTGATGCCTTAGCTCTTGGGCGCGCACGGCAAGTACAAAAGACCAACTTTCAACGTCCGACTAAAAAGTCTAAATAATAAAGTAAAGTTAAAAACAAAGTCAAAAGCTTTTAAATAACCTTAAGCAGCGCGGCAATAACTTTGTGGTGCTGCTTAATAGTATCTTGGGTAGCCGTTACTTTACTCACTCATTTCATAAAAACATTATTTGATAACAGTTTTTACGCGACTCTCAACTTAATATGGGCTATCGTAGGCTGGCGCTTTTAGCCCAGTCAATCGTAACAATTTGCCAAAAACGCTGGGCTAAAGCCACAGCCTACGCCAAAAATTATGATAGTTGAGAGTGGGGTAGTTTTTATAACAATATAGTTAATTTAAGGAATCACTATGTGCGGAATTGTAGGCGCAGTTGCTGAGCGTAATATCGCTAATATCTTACTTGAAGGCTTAAAGCGCTTGGAATATCGAGGCTATGATTCCGCTGGTCTGACCATCATCCGTGATGGTGAGTTGCATCGTGAACGCCAAGTAGGCAAAGTAAAAGAATTGGTTGATGCGGTAGCCGTAAACCCAGAATTTTTTGACGGTCATATTGGTATTGCCCATACGCGCTGGGCGACTCATGGCGAGCCAGCACAGCGTAATGCCCACCCACACGTTTCAGGCAAGATTGCCGTGGTACACAACGGTATTGTCGAAAACTACGCTGAACTTAAAGAAGAATTAATGGCAAAGGGTTATGAATTTACCTCAGAGACCGACACTGAGGTAGTTGCGCATCTGATTAATGACCTTTATCAACAAACGCCAGACTTATTAGAAGCCGTTCGCGCTGTTATTCCACTTTTACATGGCGCGTTTGCACTAGGCATTGTCCATGTGGATAGTCCAGAAGAGCTGATCACGTTACGTCTAGGCTCGCCATTAGTAATCGGCGTGGGCATCGGCGAGAACTTTATTGCTTCAGATCAATTGGCGCTATTACCAGTGACCAACCGTTTCATGTATCTAGAAGAAGGCGATATTGCTAAGATCACTCGCAATAGCATCACGGTCTACGCTGATGGTATAGAAGTTAGCCGACAAATCCACGAGATTGATGCCAAACAGCACAACGCTGACAAGGGCGAGTATAAGCATTATATGCTCAAAGAAATCTACGAGCAGCCCGACGCAGTCGCACGAACGCTTGAGATGGCCATTGATAGTGCTGATACTTCTACGCTTCGTAAAGACTTTTTAGAGCGTCATGAAGCGCAGTTAGCAGGTATTCGCCATGTACAAATAATTGCTTGTGGTACCAGTTATCATGCCGGCATGGTCGCTAAATACTGGTTTGAGAATCTTACACGCATGCCTTGCTCTGTTGAGGTGGCCAGTGAGTTCCGCTATCGCAACCCTGTGGTGGTCGATAACTCATTAGTGATTTGCATTTCTCAATCTGGTGAAACGGCCGATACTTTATCGGCGCTACGTGACACCCAAAAACATACCCCAGCAGGCCTAGTAAGCTTGGCACTATGTAATGTACCAACCTCATCATTGGTACGCGAAACCGATATTTTCTTACCTACGCTTGCGGGTCCTGAGATTGGTGTGGCTTCAACCAAAGCCTTTACCACTCAGCTTGCGGCTCTCATGCTATTGATACTAAAAGTTGGCGTTGTTCAGCAGCGTATGACTGGTGAACGCTTAACCACATTGCTTGGCGAGCTACAACAGCTGCCCGGCCAGCTCTACGCCAGCTTAAACCTTGATACACGTATTAAAGAGATGAGCGAGCATTTTGAAGATAAAAAAAGCTGCCTGTTCTTAGGTCGTGGTCTACAATTCCCGATTGCCTTAGAAGGCGCGTTAAAGCTTAAAGAAATCTCTTATATTCATGCTGAAGGTTACGCTGCTGGCGAGCTTAAGCATGGCCCATTAGCTTTGGTTGATAAGGACATGCCTATCGTGGTGCTGGCACCTAAAGACAGTATGTTTGACAAGCTAAAAGCCAATATGCAAGAGGTACACGCGCGCCATGGTGAGCTATTTATCTTTGCTAGTGAGTCCAGCAAGATGCTCGCTGAGGAGCGTATGCATGTGGTTTATGTGCCTGATGTTTGTGAGACCCTAGCGCCTATCGTTTATAGTGTGCCGGTACAACTATTGTCTTATCATGTTGCCGTCATGCGCGGTACTGATGTTGATCAGCCTCGTAACTTGGCCAAGAGTGTCACCGTCGAATAATTTATTATTTAAATAAGCTGACACGTGTAGGCGAGTAATTACCCATCATACTAAGTCATTACTTATCATACTCACTGCTGGATACCTTGCTAATAAAGGATATGAGAAACCCCAGTCTGATATAAGCTTGCTTTAGTATGATAGGTAATTTTAATTAGGTGGAATACCACCTAATTAAATCAATCACTTACGAAGCAGTGAGTATGACTGCTAATTACTCTCGTACAATAGCCGTAGGGCCTATGATCATGGGACTTAAAACCACTTTCATCAAGATAGATAATAGGACGGTTTTGCTTCTCAAACTGAGCTAATGAGTCGTTGAACTGTTGCCGTTTGTCCTCATCAGCTTTCGGGTGTTTGAGTGATGTTGATACGCTTGAGCGCTTTACCTATACCTCTTGCTGTGCAGTTAAAACGCTGTGCTCTCTCATACTGATAAGCATCTGGATAGGTAGCCACGTCTTGCTTCAATGCCTCATCATCAATCTTGGTGGGCTTACGGTAGTAAGGCTTCTTTGGGACATCCTTTTTCCAGTCTTGGGCAACACGACGTACCGTTTGCCCTGCTGCAATCTTGCTTAATACGAGTTGTCGAAAATCAGTTGAGTATGTCATCTAGGTATTGTAATTCTTTTTTGGTTTATTGACTATAATATTCGAGATTTTAAAAAGCCACCTGATCAGATGGCTTTTTTTGTTCAAAAATCCACACTAACAATCACTTAAATCCGACTCAAATTTCACTTAACATAAAATATCTTATAGGAACAATTAGCGATTTTTGGGATCTAACCACAATTTGTGATTGTATGATTCTCACCTACGGGTAAAAAGACTTGCGTTAAAACACCCCAATGCTACTCAACAATTACTTGCTGGTAATTGATGCGCAAATTTGGCACCAATTTTTGCCGTAATAAAACTAGCAATCGAAATACACAAAAAACCAGTAAAATGTACAAAGCCTATTGCCCCGTAAGGTAAGTTTTCTACATTTTTTCCAAACCATGCAAAACCTAGAGCGCCAGCCAGTGCAATCGGTAGACCACATACCGCTGCTGTACCTACTGACTGTTTCATTGGTAGCCCCGCCCAATTCAAAAATGGTACGGTCAAACTACCACCGCCAATACCAAAAATAGATGAGGCCAAACCTATGCTGGTACCAGCACCAAATTGAGTACTGGCAGACGGTGGTGGTTTACTGACTTGTTCTTTATTAGAAATAAATAACATTTTAGCTGCAACTAACAATGCACCAACGCCGATAATGGCTTGCAATACCTTGCCATCAATCGATTCAGCAACGCCCGCCCCAATTAGACTACCGATTATCAGACCAGGAGCCATACTACGCCAAACGCCCCAACGTACGCCGCCACGCTTATTATGTGCAGTAAGTGAACTGATTGAGGTTACGATAATTGTCGCTAAAGAAGTGCCAATAGCTAAATGTGTTATTACGTCAGGAGAGAAATCATAGGCGGTAAAGACCCACACTAAGATTGGTACAATAATCAGGCCTCCACCGACACCAAATAAGCCTGCAAATACTCCCGCGAATGCACCCGCAATAACAAACCACACATATAACATCGTTGGATTCACCTTTTATTATGCTTTCAACTAAAATTTTAGCTATTTTTTAGTATCCACTCTAGTAAACCATCTGAATTTCGGAAGTCATCCCAACTCCGACAAGGCAGATGAGGCATTAAATTATTTATCATCTTAGATAAGGCATTGCCTGGACCTATTTCAATAATCATACTTGGTTGATATTCTTTAATATTTTCCATACACGCATACCAGTCTAGTGAATGATCAATTTGACTTGAGAGAATATGCAAACCTTGATTGGTATTATTATATTTTATGCCGTCAGTCGCACTGATAATAGGAATTTGCATCGCCGGTAACGTTATTGAATCGGTGTATTCACGAAATTTTTCTGCCGCTTTTTGCATCATTTTAGTATGTGAGGGGACGGACACTTTGAGCAGTTGAGTATTTCGCGCCCCTAGTGATTGTGCTAATTTATCAGCCTGACTCAAGTTATCTGTATGTCCCCCTATAATAAATTGGTCTTCATTGATTTTAATGGATAAATAAGTATCAGTTTCTAGGAGTAGATTTTTCAGTTCCCTATTATGCAGTCCTTGTATGGCTAATAACCCACTAGATTCTGAGACTTCCTCTTCCATGAATTTAGCTCTATGATTAATTAGCGTTAATCCCGCTTCAAAATCTAATTGACTGCTATAGCAAAAAGCATTTATCTCTCCTAAAGAATATCCAGCAAAAGCGATTGGTTTTTCAATCAATTTACGAAGTTGTTGCCACCGATAATACTGCAAGGTATAAATAAAGGGTTGCGCGACTTTATTGTTGAATAACGTCTCGTTGTCAAAAGCATTGTCAAAATCGTTCGCGAATAGCTCCGGCAGCACAGTTTTTAGCAGTGACTGTTCATGTTCGCTGGTAACCTTCAATACTTCATCTATATGCCGTTGACTTTGTAAACCTTGTCCACTAAACAGGATTATTAAATTCATTTTCAACCTTATAAAAGAAAATCGTAACCGCCAGCAAATCCGCACTACCACCAGGGCTGAGATTACGGTGAATGAAATATTGATTAACCATACTTACTGCTTGACGCCAATTTGGTTGATGGACGCCCCCTGCCTGTAAAAACTGTTTTGCCACCATTTGGGCATCCGTTAAATCTGTCATACCGCCGCGCCAAACAAGGTTAGTGTCTGATAATGCAGATATCAAAGTCATTAAAGTTTGCATGGCTGCTTTTTCAAAATCTTGGGTACGATAAAAAGTATCATAAAAACAAGGCAAGGCTATGTTCTGAATGATTTGGAAACCATTAGAAACCATTTCAATTGCCCCAGTTACGCCATATTTTTTATACATTTGCTGCCCATGACTGTCTGCTTTGCGTTCAAGACTATGCGTTAAGTCATACTGCCAGCTATGGACGATTTGTGCACAAATATTTTGAGTAGTTAATGGCTCATTATTTTGTAAACATTTACCGATCGCCGCACTTGCAAAACCTAAGTTAAATATAGCCCCTTTATGAGTATTAATATTATTAGTGGCTTTACGCATTTTTACTTCTTGGTAAATGCCCTTATTTTTTAAATCATCGAACGGTCTATTTTCGTAGCCGAATTCGCTTAGCGTGGCAAAATACTCTCTCAAAGAAGTGATACTCGCCATAAAAGTATCGTAATTCATATCTGAGTGGCTACCGTTGCCTGAAGGACAAACCAGTCCCGGTTTATTCTCAAGATTTAATTCATCATATAAAGCATCAAGTGCGAAATCATCGATTTGCTGCCAAATAGCTTGTTTAGAAGATAAGGTTTCATTGGTAGGTTCTAAGAAAGTATTCACACTCATAGGTATTCCATCCTAGTAATACATCTATTGTTTGCAGCTCAACCTCATAAATCGTTTTGACTACCACGGTCGGTATATCAGATATCAAGGCGTGGATTAGCTCATTAAACGACACATCGTTATGGCTATTTAATCTGACTTCCCCATCAATTCTTAAATCGACTTTAGACTTGGCAAACTGCTTAAAAGCCTCAATCTCTACCAATATCTTTGCTAGCATATTCATATTATTGACTACTATTAGAATATCTAAGTCTGAAGTAGGATTTACAAAAGGCAAATTGGTAAAATACTGATTAGCAAAGGAGCCATAGGCATAGACGTCAGCACTTAAATCATGGCATTGATTGACAAAGTATTGAGTCTGTTGTTGAATATCCTTCGGTAGTCTGGGGACTAAACGCTCAAGTGCTAAAGGCAAAGTGATAACCTTCGGAGGAGTAGATAACTGTAGTGCCAGCCTATATTTACAGTTATTTTCGATATGACTCGTCGCTACTTTTGATAAGTGCTGAGTACTTTGTCGGCAGACTGTGAAGGGCTGTTGAGCCACAATCATGTTATCAACAGCTTGAATAACAAATAAGGGTAGAGAAGCATTTAACATCGTAAATGCTTCTTCTGGTTGTAAGTAGACTAAATCATGACGATGCATGCAAATCACCTATCTGTCTATATTAGTAACAGATCTATCAATAAAAGATCTATCAATATTAATAAAAAACCTCTCAATAAAAAGCTAGATTTAAGTGCTTAGAACCGCCTCTACAATCTCATTGCATAGCAAACGACCGTCTCTTTTTTTAGCAACATCGCGACGATTATCTGTCAAAAAATCATCAAGATGGCTTTGTTGTGACTCAATCGCATTTGCTACCAGATGTTCGTCAAGCTCTACCCATATGTCATCAACCGCACCCATTTTATAAAAATTCTTGACACCGGGGGCAAAAATTGATGACGTCTGTGATAAAGATTGCAGCTTCTCTAGCGGTATCTTAGTGACCCTTGACATGGCATTTAAATCCATGACTTTGACTTGGCTGGATTGGAGCGCAAATATCTGATTGGCCATAAGGCCGTAAGATAAGAATCCACCACTCACCGCTTCACCCAAAATAATAGCCAAATTAGGGTGCTCGCTACGTCTCAGTAAATCGACACAAGCGGCCAAATGAGCAAAGGTTCTATTCAAACATAACAGCTCATCGGCTCGAGACGAATCCTGTCCTTGGGTATCCACTATAAAAACAATCGGAGTTTTTTTACCTTGGGCGATGACCTTTAAGACTTCATTGGCGAGGGTCATTGCAATAGCATGATTAATGGCAGCGGAATCGACCGTGCCTATAATTTCGACCCTACCCATTTTCGTTTCTGCACTGCCTCGTATGACCCAGTTATCAATATGATACTCAAGTTGATTGGGAAATAATTCTGCTAAAATAGTTTGTGTTTGCATGATATTATCCTTTTTTAATCGCTTTAACCTGTTCAGCGCTAAGCATAGAAATAGAATCAGGATCTTTTATGTTCATGGCTTGCCAAATTGATAAGCTGTCTTTTTCGCCAAACCATTGATCATACTGTTGTTGCAAGCCGTCTTGCTGTTGCTGTAAATAATTCAAATCTAAATTATCGACTGGTAGCTGCAATGCAGCAACGATTTCTTGAGTAATGTCATCAACATCATCTTCGACTAACACTTGAACATGACCGAGCAAATAGCGAGTTTTACCACCTGTCACTCGCCAGACTAACGCTCTATCTTTAGAATCAAACTCTTCAACGCCTTTGAGTGTTTCAATAACTTCGGGGCCTGAAAGCGCCAAACGACCTTCTTCTGTCATAATAATATGTGTGCTCAAACAAGCACTGATACCCATGCCACCAAATGCCCCATTTGTACCACCAATAACGGTAATAATCGGTATGCCGGCATTACGTACTTTTAGCATCGCCCGCATAATTTCAGAAATGGTAATTAAACCGGCATTGGCTTCATGCAAACGTACGCCACCTGAATCCACAAAAAACACAATGGCTTTCGGTTTTTCTTCTATGGCTTTGAGTAAAATACCAACGATTTTTGCGCCATGCATTTCACCCACAGCGCCACCCATAAACCGACCTTCTTGAGCGATAATGTAGACAAAATCATCCTTAATGGTTGCCTTACCAATAATCACTCCATCATCAAAACTGCCTGTAATGTCTAACGAGGCCAGGTTCGGGCTAGTGGGAATACTGCCCGGTTTAAGAATTTCCACAAAGCTATTCTTGTCCACAATACTGGCTATTCGATTGCGAGCAGTCTTTTCATAAAAACTCTTTTGAATGTATGAATTATTCATGTGCTTCACCTTCTAAGATGTCGATCGCTTGGCTTAGGCGCAAACTCACTACGGCAGGTGTGGCACCCATATCGTTAATATCAAACTGTAGGCCACCTACTGCATAACGATCAACAAATTCTTGTATAACCGCTTCCCAAATGTGATCAAAGCCAGTCACTGACGTATTGATAACAAATTTGCTATGTTCGCTATCGGTTAGAGAAGAGACCAATATCTCTAGATTGCCCGAACCGACCACGCCACAAATGACTTCTTTCATCGTCACATCGACTGGTTGTGAAGTAAATTTAAAATTAAGTATGTTCATGGTTATATCCTTAGCAGTATTTTTACCAGTTTCTAAAACGACTTGGGGGAGCATAAGTGCCGTTCGACCATCTGACTAAATCTTTAACAGATTTTGCCGCCAATAAGTCTCTGTTGGCTTTTGAGATGTCTATGCCAAGATCCTCTGGCCGCTGGATAATCTTGCGTTGACGCAACTCTTTGACCTTTTCATGATCGCGCTGCATACCAATAGATGTGTAGCCTGCTACGCCGCGAATGGCTTGCTCTCTTTCTTCTGGAGTGCGGCATAACAATAAATTAGCGATACCCTCTTCGGTGACAATGTGCGTCACATCTTCGCCATATATCATAATAGGGGGAAAATCACTACCCATTTTTTCTTGTAGTTGCCACGCATCAAGCTCTTCAACGAAGACAGAGTTCATATTTTCGCGAAAGGTTTCTACCAACTGCACTACTAACTTACGACCTTTAATGACTCGCCCATCTGTCGCTTCTTTACCTGCTTTTAGATAGCCGTAGCTCGAATGTCGACGTCCATGGGGGTCTGAACCCATATTTGGCGCACCACCAAATCCAGCAATGCGATCTACAGTCGCGGTTGAGCTATTACCTTGCAAGTCAATTTGCAAGGTTGAACCAATGAATAAATCACAGGCGTACAATCCTGCCGTTTGACTAAACGCCCGATTAGAGCGCATATTGCCATCACTGCCCGTAAAGAATACATCAGGGCGCTCTTTAATATAGTCATCCATCCCCACTTCTGAACCAAAGCTATGGATACTTTCAACGAAGCCACTTTCGATAGCCGGTATCATAGTAGGATGAGGATTAAGTGCCCAGTTCGTACATATCTTACCTTTCAGGTTTAATTCTTCTCCATAGGTTGGTAATAACAGTTCAATTGCGGCGGTATTAAAGCCAATACCATGATTCAGACGCTTAATTTGATAGGGCGCATAAATACCTTTAATAACCATCATAGCCATCAATATTTGTACGTCAGTAATCTGAGCGGGGTCACGAGTGAACAGAGGCTCAATATAATTGGGCTTAGGCGCAACAATAAAAAAGTCTACCCAATCTGCAGGAATATCTACTCGAGGAACGTTATCTACTAACTCATTCACTTGCGCGATGACAATACCGCTTTTAAATGCCGTCGCTTCTACAATAGCTGGCGTATCTTCTGTGTTTGGTCCTGTATATAGATTGCCATTAGCATCTGCAGAATGTGCGGTAATTAAACAGACATTTGGCGTTAAATCAATAAAATATCTACCATATAACTCTAGGTAAGTATGAATTGAGCCAATATGAATTTTTTGTTGTTGAACCAGATTAGCTAATCTTAAAGCTTGAGGGCCAGAAAAGGAAAAGTCCACTTTACTGGCAATACCTTTTTCAAATATATCAATATGGCTGGGCAGCGCTAATACTGATTGCAGAATATGCAGATCATTCAGTACTTCAGGATTGCACTGAGATAGACATTCAGATAAAAAATCAGCTTGTTTTTGATTGTTACCTTCTATGCAGACTTTATCCTCACAGACAATTACTGTTTCAAGTAACTCAATCGCTCTATCATTTGGGACTAATTTATCTAACCCTTTAGCTTTTGCGGCATTCAGTTTTGTAAGCCGTCTAGTTTTCTGTGTATTCCATACTTTTTTGCCAGTATTCGCTTTCATAAGATTTCCTTTATCTGCTTATCAAAAAAAGACATTTAGAGTCAAGAAAAATATAGATGGCGCTAATAAAGCTCCTAACCCTGTATAGAAAGTGGCTACCAATGCTCCATATGGAACCAGTCTTACATCGGTACCTGCCAATCCAGCTGCTACGCCACTAGTCGTACCCACTAGACCACCAAAAATCATGGCTGAACGTGGACTTCTAAGATGCATAAATTTGGCAAGTAGAGGTGTGGAAACCATGAAAAACACTGATTTAATCAAACCTATTGCAATTGATAAAGCAATTACCTCAGAGCTTGCCCCAACGGCAGTACCTGTAATAGGCCCCACAATATAGGTCATTGCCCCTGCACCAATGGTGGTCATAGAGACAGCATCTTTATAGCCTAATGTCCATGCAACACCCGCCCCTACCACAAATGGTATGAAGCAACCCAGTAACAAGGCAATAATACCAATTTTCCCAGCACGTTTTATTTCTTTAACGTCTACCTCAAAGGCAGTCGATGAAATTGCAAGATCCCGAAGCATTGATCCGCCTAAAAGAGTAAATCCCGAAAATAGTTCTATATCAGAAATACCCTCGCTGCCATTTGTATATAGACCTGCAAAATAGGCAGCAATCAAACCAAGTGTGATAGCAATTGCGGATGATTGTAGTTTGTTATTAGTTAGATACTTGGATAGTATTTGAGAGAAAAGCATCACAAGACCTGTTACTGCAATGGCAGTCACAAAGGCATTTTTAGTGAGCGTCTGTATAATTAAGTCCATTTAATTACTCCATTTCGCGATTGAATTAGTGGTGTCGGTTCTCATATATCATTAATAATATTGATGAAACACTCATAATTGGTCACGAGGCTCTTCAGTATCATCCCAGGTAAAAGTATCGTAATCATTATCCATACTGTTGAGCCAACGTACGACAAAGACAGTTGCAGTAAGCGCAATAACAGAGACAACAGCTGCTACCATTCCACCAGATAGTGCAGCGACTACGTTTTGTCCTGCAGCCATAGCAACAACGATAGGGATATACATACCTGCCCAGTATAGAACACCAAACTGGGTAGACTTAGGGAGATAGCCTTTTTTAGCAAGCAGTTCTTTACCAACAATTAGTAGAATCATTGCGATAGCTACACCACCGATATTGGCTTCAACACCTAATATTTTTCCTAACAGTCCACCGAGGAAAACCCCGAGCAAATAACTAACTGCTAATAAAGCAGTACCATATATGATCATAATAACCTTCCTTGATTATAGTTAAATTCCCTTTAATGACGCCTGATTTAGCAAGGAAACTCAGTGTTATTTATCTTTTTTAATACCTCAGTACTACATCGCCTATAATAGAAATCCTGTCTTTTAGAGCGATGCTATTACCTAGTTATTTGATATAATATAAATCAATTGTTTGTAAAGCGCAATACAATTGTATTTATTAAACATGTATTTTGTATACAAAAGGCCTATTTATGAGTTTAATCGATGATCTACCCTTATCTTTGCAGATTAGCAAAAAAATAGAAGATGATATTATTTATGGTCGACTACGGCCTGGTACAAAACTTGATGAAGTAACACTTTGTGAAAAATATGGAGTATCAAGGACACCGATCCGAGAAGCGCTAAAGCTTTTATCGTCTGAAGGTTTGGTAGAAATTCGACCTCGTAGGGGCGCAATAATACCTACTTTAAATATTGTAAAGCTGTGTGAGATGTTTGAGGTGATGGCAGAACTTGAGGGAATGTGCGGTAGATTAGCTGCTAGAAGAATCAATAAGGAGGAAAAAGTTGAGTTGTTATTTTTACATAATGAATGTAAAAAACACCTCTCTGAAGATAATCCAGAAAATTATTATGAAGCTAATAGGAAATTTCATTTTTTCCTCTATCAACTCAGCCACAATAGTTTTTTGATAGAGCAATCAATCAATTTACATAATCGATTACATCCGTATAGACGCCTTCAGCTACGAGTAAGTAGTAGGATGCAACATTCTTTTGAAGAACATCAAGCCATCGTTGATGCAATTACGAATGCTGATGAATGTTTGGCTGAGAGTTTATTGAAAGGACATGTATCAGTACAAGGACAAAAGTTCACAGACTTGATTGCAACAATGAATCCTGATGATAATATACAAGACTAGTAGAATAGATTGCCCTAAAACAAGTATTTTTGGTTACTCTCATAATCTATTAGAAACCTTAGAGTAAATATTTAAAAAGTCATGCGTTTAGTGCTGTTCAGAAAGCACTTTTCATTTAATCAGCTTATATTAAGTCAGTAACTGAGTTATCAAAATGTGTTCGGTGCGCTATACAGTGATGTATGCTTAAAAAACCGTTGACTTCAATTTGGTAAACTAAGGATACAAACAAACGTTTGCCATAACCAAAAAAGGAAAGCCTATAGTGCAGACCTCAAAGCGGAAGCAATCAAAAATATTGCAGAGAATAATGACAGTATCAGCACCACAGGATTAATAACGTAGGTCACGTTTTCTAAAGTAAAAATATAACTATTACACAGGTGAAAGATGAATTCCATGAAATCAAACGTTTCAACCGACCGACTATCTATTGCAGACCTGAATCTAGGTGACCGTACCGAGCTGGGCAAATACACGATTAGCACGGACGATATAGTGACCTTCGCCCGTCAATGGGACCCTCAGTTCTTCCACATCGACGAGGAGCGCGCAGTCACCGACGGATACTTCGGCGGTATTATCGCCAGCGGTATCCAGACACTGGCTATCTTTCAGCGCCTATCAGTTAAAAGTTTCATCCAAAACTTGAACGTGATCGGCGGGGCGGGGATCGATGGATTGCAGTTTCGCAGACCAGTACGTCCCGGTGACACGCTCACCGGATCCATTGTTATCAAAGACATCCAAATCCAGTCCGACCGAGGTCGTGCGCTAGTCGCCTATACTGGAGAGTTAATCAACCAGAACGCTGAACCCGTACTTGTCCTGACCATATCTGCCTATGTGCAGATGCGCACCACATAAGCGTTTTAATATGAATAATGGTTACTAGCCGCTCTCCTCGCCCTATTGCTTCAGTAGATTCAATACTCCATCCGTAAACCTCTCTCTATGGCATTTTGGGCTCTCAGCTTCGTCCAATAGCGCCACTGCGGTAACTGCCATAAGTAGTTCCGAGTTGCCGTCAGAATCGACCAATATCTTTTCGCCTACCAGTTGCGAAACTAGAGCGATGACGACCAGCTCGTATGATTCGGAATTACCGCAGGAAATGAATATTCGAAAGTGGATGGCTCTTTGAGGGGATAATGATTGTTAAGCTTGAATGTGGGTATTTTAGGATTGCTCTTTGGGTGTTGCCATTTTTATTCCACCCCATGTGACTAAGGCAACACCAAGCGCGATTAGGGACGCACCCAAAACAAGCCCGTCAGGTGGGGTCTCACCTTGTAAAAAAACGGCTACAGGTACGCCGACCACCGCACCGACTGAGCCTAGTAGGCTCAACAGAACTGGACCACCGGTCTTCTGAAGCAGGAACAACAGTAGGAACTGGCCCGCAAAGATAAAAGCCTGCACGGTGATCAAACCAAGCGGCATAACCTCTCCCAGCGGAACAGTAAGCGAGAGGTTCGGCAGAAGGCCGAGCACACCCAGCATAATTACAGCCGCAATTAGCATGCCTGGTGCGAGTGCATCGGGAGACGCATTAGCCGGCCAGCGTAATGTACGATAAAGGTTACCGATTGCCAGCAAAACGGGGCCACAGAGCACTAGCATGATCCAAAACACACTGGCATCTGGCGCGGAAAACTTACGCGCTGCCAAAACACCCGCACCGACAAGTGCTGCCGCCACACCAAAAGCGCGGAAAGGCTGAAACCGCTCCATCCGCAGTGCCAGCGCACCAAGATACGTGAGCAGCGGTGGCAAAGCAATGATCAGAGCGACAAAACCTGCGCCAACATGAGGGATAGCGGAAAAAAAGATTAGGTTGGAGCCCGCGACGCTAACCAGCGCGGCGACAAAGTAATATTCGAAGCTGCGCGCACTAAGAGGCGGAGGTTTGTGACGTAGCAACGCGACAGCCAACAGGATGATTGCGGCCCCAGTGATTGACCAGAAGAGAAAGGCTAGCGGGCCCAAACCGATCTTGCCCGCATATTTCGCTAGATTGGTAGATATGCCGATCAGGGCGCCTCCGGCCAGCAGACAAATAAAGGGGATCAACCATGTATTCTTGCGGCGAGATTCATACGGCTTTGTAAATTCATCCATAAGATATCCTGAGGATTAAAAACGTATCTTGATATCAGATTCTAGCTACTTAAAAAGCCTCTAGGTAAAGACAGCTCATAAAACGATTGAATTATAATTTTAATAATGTTTTTCAGTTATTGGTAGAGTAATCATAGGCTTTCGGCTAGCAACTCTTGAGATGATACGGTATTACTCGCTATCCTCTATAACAAACCAAAAAGACCAAAACTCATCATGATCAGTCTTGGTCTTTGTTATTGTCACTTATAACTACTTTTAACTAACCCTAGCTACTGCTTCGCCGCTTCAATCTGAATATTTAAAGTCACTTTTTCAGTAATACCAAGTAGAGTGTATTTGCTCATATCCCACTTAGTCCGATCAATCGTGGCTGTAAAATCGCCACCGCATACCGGCTTTTTGGCTATAAAGCTAAAGTAACAATTAAACTTGGTAGCCGTTAAGGTAATGGGATTGGTTATACCATACATAGTCAAATTTCCATCAACCTTTGCAACATCTGATCCTGCCGTACCACTAGCACTGTCATCGGCAAAATACCACTTCGTCGACTCAAAAGAAGCCAATGGAAACTTCTCAACATCAAAAAAGTCAGGCCCAGTGAGTGTTAAGTCAAAAGCTTTATTACCCGTATTTAAAGAATTTATCGGAATGACTAGGGAAATACGGCCGGTTTTTGCATGCGGATCATAGTCTAGCTGTCCGGTCAGATTGTAAAATCCACCGGTATTGGTAGAGGTGTTAAAATGATCAATGGCGAAGCGCACATTGGAATTGTTGGGCTCAAGCAGATAAGTGGCAGCGTGGCTACTACTAGCACCGCTGCCAATAACAGCACCCGCCAAAAGTAATAGCACTCCTAGAGGCTGACGATAACGTAATTTTATTTGGCTAAATAGAACTTGACTCATAATGGCATTCCTTTGTAGCGTTATTTGACATCTAGATCACTTCCTTTGTGATCACCCTGTTTGGCTATATCATATCAGCCTATTAATTCTATAACTCGTCAGTAGTTAAATGCTCTTTAGCTTGGCCTTTATCATGGTCTTTACCGTGTGGCATGAGCCATTTAGCGAACCATGTCGAGACATCATCCATTAGCGTATATACCACTGGAATGACTACCAAACTTAATAAAGTAGAAGTTACTAGCCCGCCTAACACCGCTGCTGCCATCGGACGGCGGAAGGTAGGATCTGCGTCTCCCCAACCGAACACTAGTGGTAACATGCCAGCACCCATCGCAATGGTAGTCATGATGATAGGTCGAGCGCGCTTATGACACGAATCAACAATAGCCTCAAAACGCGGTAGGCCGCGACGCTGAGCAATTAGCGCATAATCGACTAGCAAAATTGAGTTCTTAGTGGCGATACCCATTAGCATAATAAAACCGATCATCGAGGGCATGGATAAGCTGCTATCAGTAATGACCAATCCAACAAAAGCACCGCCTATCGATAAGGGCAATGCCATCAGAATGGTAAAGGGCTGCAATAGACGCCCAAACAGCAAGATAAGAACGCCAAGAATACAGACAATACCGACTGACATAGCGATGATAAAGCCACTAAATAGCTCTGCCATATTCTCTGCTTGGCCTTGTTCAATTAGGGTAATCGATGCTGGTAGATTCTGCATAGTCGGGGTGTTCTTAACCGCTTGGACTAATTCTCCAAGCTCACCATTCGCCGGTTGCACAGTAATACTGATAGCCCTTTCGCGATCTAATCGGCTAATCTGTGCAGGTCCCGTTCCAAAGTCTAATGTTGCCACCTCGCCTACACGTACGCCTTGTCCTGCTGGACGCGCACTGGGAACATATAAGCCCTCTAACTGACTAACGCTTTGTTTGGCCATATCGGGCAGACGCACCACAATCGGTATCTGCCGAGTGTCAAGGTTGAGCTTAGACAAGCGCTGCTCATAGTCGCCTACTGTGGCAATACGTAAAGTAGTTGCGATATCTTGAGTGGTGACTCCTTTATCCGCCATCGCCAATCTATTAGGGGTAACCGTTAGTTCTTGGCGCGGTAGACTACGATCACTGGTAACCGCACCGGCGCTAGGTAGCGCGCGGATGTCGGCCATAATTTGTTGAACGGTCTGCTCCAGTACTTCTGGGCTGGTACTGGTCAAAGAAAAGTTGTATCCGGTCTCGCCGCCACTCGATAAGCCCACCGTAAAGCGCGCACTGGGTACTTCTGCCAATATAACGCTTATTTTTTGTTCAATTTCTTTTTTGATAGCCCGATCCGCTCTTGGCGCAAGTACTATATCGAGACTGGCGATATTCTTTGCTGTACCACCTCCGGAGCTGGCATTAGGGCCCATGGACGTTTGCGCTTGCCCAACGGCCGTAAAAATATGGGTGACCTCAGGCAAGGCTAAAATACGCTCACTTGCCAGCGCCGCTACCCGCTCAGTATCTGCTAACTCAACATCAGGTGTTAGCTCAATCGCTACTCGTGTTTGGTCAATATCATTATCGGGAATAAAAGCGGTCGGTAGCAGTTTGACCAGTGCCAGTGAAGCGACAAACAGCACCAAAGTGGCACCCATAGTCAGCCAGCGATGGTGCAGCGTCCAAGTGACTACTTTCAAATACCAAGTCATCAGTGCGCTTTGCTTTTCAACGTGCTTTTTTTCTGGACGAAGAATATAGGCTGCCATCATGGGGGTAATTAAACGCGCTACCATTAGAGAGGCAAAAATGGCTAACGCCGCGGTCCAGCCAAATTGTCGAAAGAACTGCCCAACGATACCGCCCATAAAAGCAGTAGGTAAAAATACCGCGATTAAGGTAAAAGTGGTCGCAACAACGGCAAGCCCAATCTCATCTGCCGCTTCCATCGCTGCTTGATAAGGCGTTTTACCCATACGCAAATGGCGCATGATGTTTTCCACCTCGACAATCGCATCATCGACCAGTACCCCAATCACCAAGGATAAGGCCAATAGTGAAATAATATTAAGGCTGAAATCGAACAGATACATCCCTAAAAAGGTAGGGATAATCGATAAGGGCAAGGCCACAGCGGTAACAATAGTCGCGCGAATATTGCGTAGGAATAGAAACACCACAATCACGGCCAAAATACCGCCTTCAATCAGCATCCGCAGTGACGCTTCATAATCCTCTGCTACTGGTGTTGCGCGATCATAAACTTTATCAACGGTGATATTGCTCATGTCCGCGCTCAATTGTGCCAGTGTTTCATCAACGCGTGCCATCACCTCAACCTCGCTGGCTCCGCGCGAACGAATGACGTTAAATGCCACCACTGTTTTTCCATCCAGTTTGGCGATAGAATTGGGGTCAGCAGCACCATCAGTTACCTGTGCCATACGTCCAAGCGCTTGCGTGCCGCCAGTCGGAACGGTAACTTGCAAATCATTCAGCTCACGGGCACGCTCAACCGCCCCTAACACCCTAATAGTCTGGGTCGATTTGCCAACTTCAGCCTCACCACCTGAGCTGTCTTGTTGGATACCGGCAATCTGTTGCGATAGCTGTGCAATAGAAAACTGTAAGCCGCTCAGCGCGATAGGATCAGCAGCGATGGTAATCTGACGCTCAAGCCCGCCAATACGGCTGATCGTCCCTACCCCTTGGATATCTGATAAGCGCTTGGTAATCGTATCATCGACGAACCATGATAGATCCTCAACGCTCATATTGTCCGCAGTGACCGAGTAAGTAACGACTGGAAAGCCTGAGGTTGAGACTTGAGTAATGATAGGGTCATTAGCAGCAGCAGGCAGGTCTCCACGCACCTCTCCAACCGCTGAGCGCACATCATCGACTGCTTCTTGAATGTCTTTATCCAATACAAACTCGGTGACGATGGTCGCAGCGCCGGTTTGTAGTGAGCTACGAATATGCTTGATACCAGTGATACTGGTTAGCCTGTTTTCAATCTTTTTGGCCACATCATTTTCGAGCTGAGAAGGCGCAGCTCCAGGTAAAGTGACGGTTACCACTACTGCCGGTAAATCGATATCAGGAAATTGCTGGACTTTCATTTGTTGAAAGCCAAACAGTCCACCCATTGTTAACAGTACAAATAGTAAAATGGCGACCAGTGGATTTTTAATCGAGTAGGAAGATACGTTTAAACTCATGAACGTGCCTGCGTGACAGTATCAGCTGTTGCGCTGTCTTTATTGACCGTATCAACAACGCGTACCAAATCGCCATCATTTAAGAAACTGCCGCCTTGCTTGACCAGTCTACTGTCAGCCGGTATCGGTTCTGTGACCGCCACGTTGTCGCCGAAGCGATCGCCAAGGGTGACGCGTTGCCGCTGAATGCGACCAACGGTTTTACCCTTCTCTGTTTTGATATCTGCCACCAGCATCACATAATCATAGCCGTCATTACTGACAATGGCACTACTTGGCACAGTTTGCATGCTGGCACTGCCCAATAGGAATTCGCCCGTTTGATACATGCCTGCACGCGCTGCTGAATTGGCTGCTAAGCTGGCATAAATAGTAATTTGGCGATTATTATCCGCCGTGGGGGCAATTCGTCTTACCTCTCCCATGACCGACTGACTTTTCGGTAAGTTGACTTTGACAGGCGTACCAACTTGTACTTCGCCGACCAGCTTAGGATCAATATCTGCTCGCCACTCTAAAATACCACCTTTAATGATGGTAAATAATGGCTCACCACCTGCGACCATGCCAACCTCAGCCATTTTTTCACTGATAACCCCGCTTACTGGTGCGACCACTTTGGCGTTATCAACGCTCAAGCGCTGAGTACTAAGGCGGGCTCTTGATGCTTGTAAGGCAGCCTCAGCACGTAATGCTGAAGTACGATAGCGGTCGGCTTCTTGCTTACTAATCGCATCAATATCGATTAGCGGCAGCACGCGTGCCGCATCAGCTTTGGCATTCGCAAGGGTCGCCTCAGCTTCTGCCACATCTGCTTGCGCTTGCAAGACTTGCTGCTGCATAGCATCAGTATCAAATATCACTAATATTTGTCCGGCTTCAACGCGCTGACCTTCCTCGACTAATATACGCTCAATCGCGACACCACTAACCTTAGCGCTGACATTAGCAATATCTTTAGCATTAATCGTACCGTCAGCGGTCAAAGTGTTACCGATATTATCTTGGCTAGGTTGTACCGTTTCGACTGACAATACCGCCTGTTCAGCAGTCGCCCCTGCGCTAGCATTGCTAACATTGTTACCTTGCGCACTATTGGCACTATTTGTCGCTGACGACTCATCAATTACGGCCTCCTGATTACCACCCCAATATTTACCCAATAGTACGCCTACCACCAGCACTACTACCATGACAGGGATAAGCCACAGAGGGTATTTTGGCGACGACTTATTTACTGATGCGTCAGGCTTACGATATGGTGGCAGCTCAGACTCAGGCGACAAGTTAACATTGGGCTCTTGCTTAATATCAGGCTCTGGCTTGGCATTAGGCTCTTGCTGAGTATTAGGGTCTTGAAAGTCACTCATAGTCGGTCTCTATAGATAAGCGCAATAATAAAAACTGAAGCAGTAAAAGATCAAACAATTACGATTTAGATAGGTTGAAACGGACAGTGTAAGGAGAGATATTTTTTGACCATGGTTACTAATGGCTGTTAGCATTGTAGAGCATAACGCCAGCGCGTCAATTATCAACACGTGTCTATAGCGTCTATTTTCCAAGCATTATTACCTATTACAATTTAGAACTTAGAATTGAGAATAATAATAAGGTTAATAAACAGAGTTAAGCATTGCTATAACGACTGGCCTCAGGCATCCAGCGGTGGATGAGTTGACTCACATCCGCCTTGCGCGCAGGGTCTTGAATCAAGTGTTTGGCAAGCCGCTGAGCAATCGCAAATAACTGCTCATCACGTATTAGATCTGCTAAATAATAGCCGACATTACCGGTTTGCCGTTTGCCCAGCAACTCACCAGGACCACGCAGTTGCAAGTCTTTTTGGGCAATCACAAAGCCATCAGTACTTTCTCGCAGTACGCCTAAACGCTCAGTACCGGTTTCAGACAACGGTGTTTGGTACAGCAGCACACAATAGCTCTTGGTTGAACCGCGCCCTACCCGCCCGCGTAATTGATGCAATTGCGATAGGCCCAAACGTTCTGCATTCTCGATAACCATTAGTGAGGCATTAGGCACATCAACACCGACTTCGATTACCGTAGTAGCAATCAATAAATCTAAATTGCCCGCCTTAAAATCTTGCATCACCGCTTGCTTATCAGCAGATTTCATTTTGCCATGTACCAGTCCAATACGAATATCTAAGCGCTCATTTAAATCCTCATAAGTGGCTTCAGCAGCTTGGGCATCAAGTACGCTAGATTCTTCAACTAGCGAGCAAACCCAATACGCTTGCCGTCCTGCTTCGCAATTAAACGCGATACGTTCAATTACCTCATCGCGACGATTGCGGTCAATAGTTACCGTCGTAATCGGCGTGCGACCTGGTGGCAGCTCATCAATGATGGAGTTGTCCATATCGCCATAGACACTCATCGCCAGCGTGCGCGGAATCGGAGTTGCGGTCATCACCAGTTGATGCGGCGTGCTACCCGCCACGCCTTTATTGGTCAACGCCATACGCTGCTCAACCCCAAAGCGATGTTGCTCGTCGATAATGACCAATCCCAATTTGGCGAACTGTACTTGCTCCTGAAACAGCGCATGCGTACCAACCACCACTTGCACCGTATTTTCTGCGACCGCCTCTAACGCTTCACGGCGCTGCTTGGCAGTTTGCTTACCTGCCAGCCAGCCAACGCCAATTCCTAGGGGCTCGAACCATTGTTTAAAATTTAGTAAATGTTGTTCCGCTAAAATCTCAGTCGGTGCCATGATCGCTACCTGCCAGCCACTATCGAGCGCACAACCGGCAGCGCCAGCGGCAACCAAAGTCTTGCCCGCGCCCACATCCCCTTGCACGAGTCTGAGCATGGGAATCGAGGTGGCCATATCAGCGGTGATATCTTTGATGACTCTTATCTGAGCCTTGGTCAAATTAAACGGCAAAGCGGCAAACAGCCTATCAGCCAGCGGACTTTGCATGCCGCATTTTGGCGCTTTATGCTGATGCAACTGCTGCCGCCGATATAATAAACTAAGCTGATGCGCAGTCAGCTCTTCAATAATCAAACGCTGACAGGCAGCATGGGTGCGCTCGCTCAATTGGGTCAATAATTTATATTGTTGACCAGCATCGGTATAAGTGGGCGGCGTATGCAATAACACCAACGCCTCAAATATCGTTAAATTATAGACATTATTAGCAACGCTAGTTGCTACTGTATTAACCGCTGTCTCATCGTCTATATAGTCAGAATTTGGATACTCATAAGTAGAGGGGTTGGCTTTATGAACTCCGCTCTTTGACGTACTGTTATCTGGCACACTACGAGCGAGCATCGAAAAAATATCTTCAGACTCAGCTGTATCTACTACTGACAATTTTGATGGCACAAAGGGCGTTAATGGCAAATCAACAACGGTGGCAAAATCGTCTGTGGTGAACAGAGTCATCGGTAGTCCCTGACTGCGAACGGTCTGTAACGCCAGTTTAATCAAGGTACGTAGCTTATTTTGATGCAAGCCTTTTACAGAGGGATAAATCGGTTGCAGACCCATATTGGTAACCGCTGCGCTATCAGTGACAATTTGATATTCAGGATGATGTATCTGTTTGCCGTAACGACTAACTTTGGTCTCGCCAAACAGTTGTAGCTGTGTACCCAAGCTCATAGTTTGCGCTAAACCGGGATACACTTTAAAAAACCGTAATGAAACCGTACCGCTATTGTCATCGATGATAACCGTCATACCACTACGCTTATTATCGACATGGACGACGCGACCGGTAATCAAAGCCGCTTGTCCATGAGCAAGCTCTCCTATTGAGACCAAACGGCTACGATCCTCATAATCACGCGGCAAATGTAACAGCAAATCAAAAATACGCACAATGCCCAATTGCGTCAGTTGTTCTGCTACTTTTGGCCCCACACCCGCCAGCGCCGTCACCGGCATATCAAGCGCCGAGAGTGGAGGTTCAGCTGGCGGATGGGCAGATAAATTCCTGTTAGATATTGGCATTAATAATTCCCGATCACATTACTCTTAAATTGCCTGTTTTTATTATAATAAGACTACAGGAAAATGCGTAACCACATAATAATCAATGGCTTATAAAATAAATCTAATCCTCTCATTATAACTGACAAAAGACTTGATTATGCTAAGCGATTTGGTAATGATGCGTCTACGTATTTAACGCTTAAATTTAAAGGCTAAACTTAAAAGTCAAAAGGTCTCGTTATATCCGCTCACCCGATTAAAAGCCCTCTCCACACACTGACAACTTTGTCCTTGCTACGTCGTGCGAGTTTGCTTGGCGCATTAGCTCTGCTGGGAAGTGCTTGCAGTAGCATGACGCCAAACGCCACTACCGCGCAAGTACAATCTATTCTGAATGCACCCAGTGTTGCTCTAGTTCTAGGTGGCGGCGGAGCCAAAGGCTTTGCTCATGTTGGGGTAATTAAAGCTTTAGAGGAGAGCGGCATTACCCCAACGCTGGTGGTTGGCACTAGTGTCGGTAGTTTAGTAGGTAGTCTATATGCCAGCGGCTATACACCGGCGCAGTTAGAACAGTTGGCGCTAACCACGCCTGATAGCGCATTGACCGACTTTACCTTATCCAATCAAGGCTTTATTGAAGGTATTAAACTTAAAAACTTTATTAACACTCATGTTGGCGGTCGACCGATAGAAGCTTTTCCCATCGCCTTTGCGGCTATCGCTACTGAAAAGCACAGTTTAAAAAAGTAGTCTTTACGCAAGGTAATGCAGGGCTGGCAGTGCAAGCATCCTGTAGCGTGCCTAATATTTTTATTGCCCCGCGTATTCCTGAAATGATAGGTAAAAAATATGTTGATGGCGGCGTGATCAGCTTAGTACCCGTCGATAGCGCTCGTGATTTGGGCGCTGACATTGTTATCGCCGTTGACGTGACTGAGCCTAATGCCTCTTCCGCAGCTCGTAATAAACTACCAACGATCACTTCATTCAGTAGTTTTTGGGGTTTACTTGAAACTAATTGGACTGCCAATACCAACAGTAATGCGACTAGCAGCAACTCATCAATACGCAACGAACGACTGCGAGCTGATATTCTCATTACCCCGAACGTCAGTCACATCAGCTCATTGGATACCAGCAAGCGCCGTGCCCTTATCAAGGGCTGGGGCGCAGGCCACTACTCTACAGATTAGCGCCATTAAGCAACTCATTAGAGATAAGACGAAGAGCAAATACACTGTTCTTTAGCCTATATATAATTGAGCCGCTTTAAAACATATACGGGATAGCTGGGAGAAATTTTCGAAGCCTCTGGAGTGACGCAGTCACACAGCAAGCTAGAAAAATTTCTGCCAGTTATACAAAACCATATGTGTATCTACTTTATTTGGTACTGACTATACTATTCTTTTAGCATATATCGTCAGTCTGATTTAAAACACCTACAGTCTGGTTAGTAAGGTTTTTGCAGCCTTTAAAATGGTAAGGTCGCACAGCAGATAAGGAAATTTTTGTTAATAATAGATGACTATAAAAAAAGCACCACAATCATGAATTGCGATGCTTTTTTATATGCTAAAAATTTTTGCAATTGGCTCTATTTGACCCGTGCACGATATTTAACCATTACCGTATCATTAAGGCCAACACCTTCGATATCCCAACGCACCGCTTGATAATACTTTAAAGGAATCTCTTGCAGTTGATTGTCGATCTTGCCACGCAACGGCATACGAGCAAAGGTATTACCATCAGCGCTACCATATGGAAATTCCGGAGCGACGCCACCAAGCAATTCAACTTGCTCAGGGATACTCATAGTAACCGTCATTTTACGAACCCGATCGGTATTGGTATTGGTAAAATACCCTTGATATTCTAAGACATTACCGGCCTGCAAGCGTGTATTGCCATCGACCGGTACTAACAGCTCTTGACCGCTCGTATCAACACTAATAAGCGAAGCTGTAATTTTACTATTAACGGCTTGCGCACTAGCGCGACTATTATTACCTGCCACTTGCAAAGCAACTGGGCTATCAAGCGCAGGCTCTGGAATGGGCAACATGGCGGAAGCTTGCGTGACTGCCATCGCACCAACCAAGGTGCCGGCAACGACGTGAAACAAGCGATGACCGGTCCAAGCAGCAAACGGATTGGCAAAATGGTTGCTTTTTTTCATGATTTTTATTATTCCTAGTTAATATATCGATAAAACGGTGCTGACGGAGGGTTGTGGTGTCTAAAACATATAAAAAACAATAGCACTTAGCATAGCAAAAAGCGTTTAAGGGTACACTAACCCCGTGTTGAGGTTGTGTACATCAAACATGCCCTATTCAATCTACTATAAATCCGCATTAATTTGGCTAAAATAAAAAGATAGCTCATAACAGTGTTTTTTGCTATGGTAAATCTTTAGCGTTCGATAATATTTTGTCACGCCCCTTTCCTTATTCCGACTACTATTGTTCCTATTATGACTACTAGCGCTATGCCACAGATTAATCCTGAATACGTTCATTGGTTCCGTAACTCTGCCCCCTATATTAATACCCATCGCGGCAAGACGTTCGTGATTATGTTTGGTGGCGAGGCGGTCAAGCATCCTAACTTCAGTACGCTTATCCATGATTTTGCTTTATTGCACAGCTTGGGTATCAAACTGGTACTGGTACACGGTGCGCGTCCGCAAATTGAGAAAAACCTCAAAGAAGCAGGGATAACCTCGCCACTACACCAAGACATTAGAGTAACCCCGCGCGAAGCCATGCCCTCTATCTTACAGGCGGTCGGCGCCATTCGTTTACAGCTCGAAGCCCAGCTATCAATGGGCTTGGCCAACTCGCCAATGTATGGTTCACGTATTGATGCGGTCTCAGGTAATTTTGTCACTGCCCGCCCTTATGGTATCCGTGATGGCGTTGATTATCAGATGACCGGTGAAGTACGCTCAATAGATGTCGATGCTATTAAAAATAACTTACTGCATAATCATATCGTTATCCTAGGCTCAATGGGCTATTCAGCGACTGGTGAAGTCTTTAATTTATTGGCTGAAGACGTGGCGCTTAGCGCGGCAGTTGCCCTTGGTGCTGATAAGCTGATATTTTTAGGCGAGGAAGCTGGCATTAATGAGGATGATCGTTTGTTACGTGAAATGATCCCTAATGAAGTCGATCGTTTCTTACGGGGACGTGATTTAAATTGTGAAATTAATTACTTCTTGCACTGTGCCAGTAATGCTTGCCGTCAAGGTGTGCATCGTACACATATTATCTCTTATGCTAAAGACGGCGCGCTATTAGAAGAGCTATTCACTCGTGACGGTTCCGGGACACTGATCAGCCATGACCCATACGAAGAGATTCGCCGCGCTAATATCGATGATGTGGTTGGTCTTATTGAACTGTTATCGCCATTGGAGGAACAAGGCATCTTAGTTAGTCGTTCGCAAGAACGACTAGAGCAAGAGATTGATAACTATAGTGTGATTGAGCGTGACGGTATGATTTTAGGCTGTGCGGCATTATATCCATTAAATGCTGATTCAGCAGAAGTGGCTTGTGTGGCGGTACATCCTGAATATCGTAGCGGTAGCCGCGGCACAGATTTACTGGCATTTTTAGAGCAGCAAGCCCGTAGTCATGGTCTGCATAAGTTGTTTGTATTAACCACCCGTACTGCGCATTGGTTTGTTGAGCAAGGCTTTGCTGAGGTTGATGCCAGCGTGCTACCTGAAGATCGGCAGCAAAGATACCATAATGGTCGCAACTCTAAAGTCTTCCAAAAAACGCTTTAATTATTACTCCTAGCTTTATATCCATACCTAACACTTAATACTAAAAAAGCCCTCATAATAAATATATGAGGGCTTTTTTTATTGCGTATCATTAAGCGTTTGTCATCTCTTAATACCGTATTATTTTGCTTTTACTTTTAACAGCTCAACCGTAAAGATTAAAGTACTGTTAGGCTCGATACCTGAGTTACCCGCCTCGCCATAAGCAATATCTGATGGGATATAGAATTCGTATTTTCCGCCTTCTTTCATCAACTGTAGACCTTCAGTCCAGCCAGCGATAACTTGATTCAATGGGAACTCAATAGGCTCACCGCGCTCATAAGAGCTATCAAATACCGTACCGTCGATCAGTTTGCCTTCATAGTTAACTTCAACCACATCAGTCGGTTTTGGTGATTTGCCTGTACCTGCTGTCAGCATTTTATACTGTAGGCCAGTAGCCGTTGTTTTTACGCCGTCTTTCTCCGCATTTTCTGCTAAGAAGGCTGCACCTTTGGTTTTATTCTCTTCTGCTTTGCTTTGCATGTCTTTCACGAATTTCTCTTCTTGCTCTTTTTGATAGGTCGTCAACACTTCTTGCATTTGCTCTTGAGTTAAGGCTGAATCATTACCTTCGTAACCATCGCGGAAGCCTTGCTCAAAAGTATCCAAATCTAAGTCTTTAACCGCATCTTTATTGCCTTCTGCCATCATAAAGCCCAAGCTATAACCGACTTTTTCAGTCGCTGGACTTTGCTCAGTGATTGAAACGCTTGGAGTGGCTGTTTCTTGATTGCCATTGTTAGTGCTACAACCTGTCGCTAATAACATAGCGCCAGCTAGTGCACTGACAGTCAAGGTAGTGATTTTTTTCATAGAATACTCTCGGGTGGTAAGAATAGTGGTGAAATGTCACCTGCTTGCCATCATAGCAAATCTTGGTTTTATGGGCTACATTTACGATGAAATTATCGGGCTAATGTACAATCTTTGTTAATATCTGCTATAAAAATAACAACTTATCACACAACTATGGTGAGAAGTTAATGTTTCTATCTTTATCCGCATCATCTTATCAGCTAAGCTAAGTTAGCTCAGGTGATAAGCAACCAAGCGTAATTTTTTATATAAATTTCTATCATGGTTTCTGTCACTTAAGTTTCGGTTATGGAAGGCCAGATAAACGGCAATAGAGTAAATGGTTCGTAAGTTTTCAATTTTCATTCAACTTATTGGCAAACTACCCTGTTCTGCTGTTACATATATGAATAATTCTAATTAAAAAACTATTTATAACTATCACTCTGTCAGATAAATGAGCAAGCAGTCTTAAAATAGACAACCAGTCTTAAGTCTGGCAGATGATAATTACAGGAGGACAGGATGAATCCAATGTTTAACTCGTTTAATGGCTATCTTGGTGGGCCCATTGGCTCTATCATCGGTGCTATCTTGATTTTTATTATCGGTTGGCTAATTGCCCTTGGTATTGCTGCTCTTGTGCGCAATGTATTGGCTAAAGTTAATCTTAACCAACGTATGAATTCATCAACCGGCAAAACCTACGATTTAGAAGGTATTATCTCGAAGATTGTTTTCTGGTTTATCTTTATCATTGCTATTTCAGGCGCACTTAGCCAATTGAATTTAAACTCAATATCTGCACCTTTTGCAAATATGGTCAACCAAGTATTGGCATTCATCCCTAATCTTATTGGCGCTATCGCCGTTGGTGTGATTGGTTGGGTTGTTGCTACTGTTGCTCGTACCGCAATCAATACTGGCCTATCTAAAACCACAATGGATGAGCGTTTAAGCGCCCAAGCTGGCGTCAAGCCTATGAGCAGCACTATTGCTGATATGGTCTATTGGTTCATTTTATTGGTTGTTTTGACCATGGTACTAGGTCAATTAGAGCTTGATGGTTTATTTGCACCATTAACTAACATGGTCGATAAAATCTTCAGCTTTATTCCTAATATTCTTATTGCTGGTGTGGTCTTTGTGGTGGGTTATGTCATTGCCAAAGTCGTACGCGGCATTGTCACCAATCTTGTTTCTACTTTTAATGTACAAGAGCTTGCTTCTAAAGCTGGCTTAAGTGAACAGAATAGCTTACCTAACATTGCGGGTTCTTTAGCATTCCTAGTAGTCATTATCCCAACGATTATTGCTGCTTTAAATGCATTGAAAATCGATGTTATCGCACGTCCTGCGACTAATATGCTTAACAAAATCATGGAAGCTTTGCCTAACATCTTCATGGCAGTAGCTATCTTGGTTGTGACTTACTATGTTGTACGTATGGTAGCTAACATTATCAAAGGCTTGCTTGAAAATACTCAAGTCAACCAGTTACCTGCTAAAGTCGGTCTTCAAGAGACTATGGGTGATAAGAAAATCTCTGACTTAGTTGGTTATGCGATTATCTTCTTTGCAATGTTGTTTGCATCGATTGCAGCCGCTGACTTACTTGGCTTTGAACCTATCTCAGCCATCATAACCATGTTTATCGCCTTTGGTGCCAACATTATCCTTGGTGCGATCATTCTATTCATCGGTTTTTGGCTTGCAAATATCATTGCTGGTGTCGTTGAGCGCTCTGAAAAAGGATCACAGTTCTTAGCTAATATCGTACGTGTATTGATCATGGGCTTAGTACTTGCCATGGGTCTAAAAGCGATGGGGATTGCTGATTCTATTGTTAACCTAGCATTTGGTCTAACATTAGGTGCGGTTGCGGTTGCTTTCGCCCTATCTTTCGGTCTTGGTGGCCAAGAAGCAGCGTCACGTTTCTTACGCAAGATGCAGGATAAGATGGACGAAGAAAAGACAGGCTTAAAAGTGAACACTACCCATCATACCAAAACAAATTCTGATACTACCGATAAAGTTGCTGATGCCGTTCATGATGCGACGCCTAGCGCTGCAACAACTACAACCGGCAGCACAGTAACAGGTACGACTACTAGTACACCTAGTACAAGCGCCTCTACTCACTTGGGTTCAGATACGGTTGATATTAATCATTTTGATACCGATGATAACAATACGGATAGCACTACCGATTTATCTTCTGGTCCTAATTTTACCGATAGCTCTAATACCGGTAACACTGACAATGATGACTTAAAATAAATCATCATTACTACTTTATTCTAAATATAAAAAAGACAGCTTAGGCTGTCTTTTTTTATGGCAAATATTTAGAGTTTTATTTAAATGCTCTAAGATAAACCGTTTAAGTTTTACACAGGATTTTTATAAACTTTTAAGTTATGGCTTATCATTGCGAGCTGGAACAGAAAGATTTAAATGAATGCGTGGTAGTTCATTAGACCGCTTATCTTGCTTAAGCTTTTGCTTTGAACCAGTTATTTGAGTTGATGAGGTTCCTTGTGAGACTGATTGAAAGTCTTGCTGGTTACTTTGCCGCTCGCCAGTTTTTTGGTGCTTTAAGCGCTGTAATTGCTTGTAAGCTGGCGTTCTTTTTGAGTCATTGCGCTGATAGGCTGAATCCATAAATCGATATCCATAAAGGTATCTGTCGTATCAGCTATGAATTCTATTCCCAGTACAATGACATGATGCAATTCTGCTATCGGTAAGCGTGTAGCAACATCTTGCGCGATCTGTTGTAAATTTGGTTGGATAGCGGCTTTACTCTGCTTCCCATTCGCTGCTTGTCCATAAAATATCAGCACATAATGCCGACCTAAACTCTCATAAGAGTGTTGATGTACCACATAGCCACTTTGTTGCAATTCCGCTGCTTGTTTGGGATGCTTATATAAGGTTCTTACTAATTCAATTCATGCCGTGAAAATAGCGACTCATCTCTTAATTGCTGCTGCCAGTGAGAATATTGCGATGCTGTTGATTGTTCTTCGTCACTAGTTGTGAATTTTTCACCAACCAAATCGATCATTTGGGTGCTGAGCTGCGACCATAGTGTCGATGCTTGCTGCATATGCTGATGATATATTTGAACGGCAGTGCTGTTATTTTTTTGCGCCAGTTTCATAGTCACTAGCGCTGAGTTGGGCTTATCTTGCATGCCATATTTTATCAAGGCATTATCAACCATAATCGCTTGGGTAAATAAAAAATCACTATCCATAAACTGAGTTAGTAGCGCTTGCTCAGAGTTAAAATCTGATGGATGACTGATTATTGAATGTTCTAGCTGCTGTGGTTTTAGATGCTTTAACTGATAACCTAAAAATCGCCATAGCTCACAGGGCGTTTGTACCGTTGTCAGTATCGAGTGCCAATCCTGCCAGCTAAATATTTGTAGTTGCTGCACACTGTCACTGGCATCTAGTAGTACTAAGTTTTCTTTAAAGTAACGTGCACTAAAATGATGGGATAAGCGCTGCGATACAACACCTTGATGACTGCTATTATCAACGTTATTGGCATTAACATCAATATCGTCACTATTGAGCTGGATATCAAGTATTAGAGCGTAATAACAGTCTGTTTGATCATCCTCATTTTGAGACAAACAGCTTTTTTGCCACACTAGCGCCGATGTAATAGCAGCTGTACGCACTGCTTCAATATCAGCTGGGCTGATAGACGACGGCAAATGTAGTATGACCTCTAACAGTCGTAGCTGACCTAATGGCAGCAGGCAGTTATACTGCTGAGCGCAGTATTGCGCGGCAGGGTTAGCCTCGATAGTATCCATTGCAGGCAAGAGCAAGACAATCTCTAGCGCCTCTTTTTGTAGGTAACAAGCTAGCTCGTTGGTAAGATCCGTCCAACCAGATGTCATGGTAGTCGATTTAGGCACAGCTTAGATTCTAGTTGCAAGTGCAACACTGTTAATATGGTTCGCGGGTTTATGAGTGGTTTTTTATAAAGCTACCCGAGGCCTGGCATAGTTTTTACTCTGACCCCGAACTTACGGACTGGACCGCCGCTTGCACTTCATCGATGCGTGCATCATTGGGCTCGCCTTCGACGCGAGCAACGATATTGCCTTGCGAATCCAGAACGATCAAGAATGCCTTGTGGCTGTCGACGGGAATGCCCAGCGCCTTCTCCAGGTCCGCCTCTGCGAACAACCAAGTTTGGTCGTAGTAGCGAGCCGGGATCTTTGCCTTAGCACGGCCAATTGCATCACTCTCACTGATGAAAAACGGAAGGTCTATAGCAAGCACGTCGCGAATACGAACCTTATTCTGGTCGATGTTCTTACGCAACGCCTTAGCCCACATGCGTGTATCTTCGGCGGCGTCTTTACTTGGGGTGACGATGAGAATCGTCGGTTGTCCGATCAGCTTGGCGGACGCTACTTTTTCGCCGTTTAGGGCCGTAGCGGTGAAGCTCGGAATAGGACTGCCCGTGGTCTGTGCAAGGACGTTGGCGGCGCCAAGCAATGCAATCAGACTTACCGCCATTCGTTTCATCATCAGTCTCTTGAAGCAACCAGTAGCTGCTATAGCATAATTTTTTTTCATATATTTCTCCATCAAAGCGAGTTCGGGGTCAGAGCAAAAACTCTGTTAAACCTACCAGTCCTCGCGGATCATATTAACAGTGTTGCACTTGTAACTTGAATCTAAGCTTCTCCCTCTTTAAACTTATTCATCAAATTTTGATATTGTGTCTTCAATAAATTTTAGGCCTGTGATGGCTTATCTGTCACCTTGTTTAACAAAAACTATGCGAACAGTTTGAGTACGGTTGCGAGGCCGGTATAGAGTATCAGCAGGGTGGTTGTTTGTAGATTGATTGCCCGTCAGATTCCAGCCGATTATCGTTAGTATAAAGACGCGCTTAACCTTATTCTACCCCCCGTGCTTTAGTGTGAGATAGTCCACGACCTGCCAAAGACCTGACAATCTGTGTTAGAGTAGGTCTCCTGGTATACGAGTGACTAAATATTTTTATTCTGTTTGATCAGTTCGAGAGCCCCTCAGTGGCGTTTCTCGAGATCTCTCGTTTCATCGGTGGCTTGTCCACCTAGGCCTTCTGTTTCTCCCAACAAATGCTGCCTTTATCATTATTGTGCCATCGGTTAACCCCGAATTTGGTGAATATCACTGCGGGACTTTATCGCTGGACCGTTTTTGGTTCAAACTGAGCTTTTCCCGCTTTTAGTCTTCGCTTGGGCCGCTCTCGCCTGGCGAACGATACAATCCCTGTAAACAGGAGTTTTTATGAGTTTTAGAGTTGCCATTTTAGGCGCTGGCCCGAGCGGCTTGGCCCAATTACGTGCTTTTGAAGCAGCCCGCGACGCCGGTGCTGATATTCCCGAGATCGTGTGCTACGAAAAGCAGAGCGACTTGGGCGGCATGTGGAACTACACGTGGCGCACAGGCCTAGATGCCTACGGCGAACCTGTCCACGGCAGTATGTATCGTTATTTATGGTCAAACGGCCCCAAGGAATGCTTGGAGTTTGCGGATTATAGCTTCGAAGAACACTTCGGTCGTCCTATCCCGTCCTACCCTCCGCGCGCCGTGTTACGCGATTACATTATGGGACGCGTCGCCAAGAGTAATATGCGCGAGCACATCCGTTTTAATACCGCGGTGCATTGGGTTGATCATGACGAAGCCACCAATAAGTTCTCTGTCACGGTTCGAGATCTCAAAAAAGACGAGATGAGCACCGAAGAATTCGATCATGTTATCGTCGCCACTGGGCACTTTTCGACCCCCAATACGCCTTATTTTGAAGGTCTTGAACAGTTTCCCGGTCGCGTATTGCACGCCCATGATTTCCGCGACGCTTGTGAGTTCACGGGCAAGGATTTGCTGCTGATTGGCAGTAGCTATTCGGCGGAAGATATTGGCACCCAGTGCCACAAATACGGCGCCAAATCGGTCACCTTCAGTTATCGATCCGGCCCTATGGGTTTTGATTGGCCGGAGTCCTTCAGCGAAGTACCCTTACTCACAGAAGTTATCGGCAAGACGGCCCACTTCAAAGACGGCACCAGCAAAGACGTCGACGCGATCATCCTGTGCACTGGATATCAGCATTATTTCCCGTTCTTACCCAACGAACTGACGCTGACGACACACAACCGCATGTACCCAGAAAATCTGTACAAGGGTATCGTTTCCTTGGCTAATCCGAAGCTGATATTCCTTGGCATGCAGGATCAGTACTACACCTTTAATATGTTCGACGCACAGGCCTGGTATGCCCGTGATGTCATGCTTGGCCGCATTACATTACCCGCAAACGAAGTGATGGCGGCTGATAGCCGTGAATGGGTCGCTCGCGAACTGAAGCTCTTAGACGCCACTGATGAGATCGACTTTCAGGCGGCTTACATACTCGATTTGATTGAGCCTACCGACTACCCTGATTTTGATGTGACCCGCGTCGCCGAAATTTTCAAAGAGTGGGAGCACGACAAGGAAGCAGACATCTTGGGCTATCGTAACAAGAGCTATCGCTCAACACTGACCGGCACCCTGGCGCCTGTGCACCATACGCGCTGGATGGATGCGATGGATGATTCTCTGGAAACCTTCCTCGAGCAAGAACAACCCGAGCCAGCAAAGGAGTCTGTATGAGTCAGTCTAGTACGAATCCAACTCTGATCGAGGCGCGGTCGCGTTTCACCGCCAGTAGTATACGTTGGGGCTTTATGTGGGCCTTGTGGGCCGCCGTGCTCTGGGGCGCCTGGTATGTGCCAGGATCCGCAGTCTGGTTTGAAGCACCCTATGTTAACTTGAGTTTCGATACCAATGCCCAGTTCTTGTTGGCAGCAGCCGTGCTAACCACCTTCAACGCTATTGCTGTGTTGTTCTTTTTGTTTGTCTGGAATGGGGTTTTGGGTAAATTAGGCGAATACGTCCGCACTATTAAACAGATGCGTCATATATCCAAGTGGTTCTTTATCGGTGCAATATTTGGCGGCCCAATGGCCATCTTTGGCTCGTATCTGGCGATAGGCTATATCGGTGGGGCCTTCGCGGCCATTTCAGCGCTGATGTATCCCATTATCGGCGCTACCTTGGCCAGATACTGGTATCAGGAAAAGATTACTCAGCGCGCAGCGGTGGGTATTTTCATTATTCTGGCCGGTGGTGTGACGGTATATGCACCCGGTATTATCGCTGAAATCAACGGCACCGGCGACGCAGGCTGGCTTGGCTATCTTGGCGGCGCAATGGCGGCGATTGGCTGGGGTGTAGAGGGCGCAATCGCGGGCCGCGGGCTAGATGTGGCTGATCCGGATGTGGGTATTACGGTGAGATTCTCAGCCGAAGTCCTTTATTGGGTTCTGCTAATTTTGCCAGCGATCTACTTTTTTACCGATCAACCGGTCGTGGAATTGGTTATGGCTACCTTCAACTGGGCGGCCATCGGCTGGCTGACGCTGGCGGGGGTAACCTTTGCCTTCTGCTATGTCTCTTGGTACAAGTCATTCCCCTTGATAGGCGTTGGGCGAGGACAAGCGATTGCTGCATTATACGGGCTTTTTGCGGTTATTTTCCTCGCCGCGTTCACTCTCAAATTTCCTGAGTGGAACTTCCTCGCAGGTTTGGCTCTTTTTGTCTTCGGTGGGTTTGTCATGTTCACGGAAAGTAACGAAGTGCTCGAGGTCGTCCGTGCTGTATCGACCGACACTAAAACGGCGACTGACACTACGGACAAATCGTAATCATTGGAGCAACCCATGAATAAACTACATATGAAAGGCCGCATTCTACAGCTAATCGATGATCGCCAGCATGTCGGCATCTGGGATTGGCAAATTAGCGATGCGGTGATGCTTGAATACGGCCTTAGCGGTGCCTATTGGCGCGGTAATACCCGGGTCACACTGACGGATTTGTTTTCCAGCGGCATCATCGAGAGTGTTGAAGAGCAGCTCGATGACCAAGCGTATTTTGGCGCAGGCCGGGTGTCGTTTAAGTTCAGACTTACCGATTTCGGCCGCCAACGTATGCGCGATACCGCAATGGCCTGATAGCCGGTGCCATTTTCTACTTTAACTAAGGATTTATTATGTCTGATTTCTGGGGTTTTCCGGGGGCTGATCTGCTCGCCGTCGCCGTCATTATTGTGCTCTGTAGCTTTGTCTTGTACCAGGCTCGCACCTTTGTAACCAAGCTTTAAACGCCAACCACTGCCCTGATCTAGCCTCGTATAACTTCGAGGTCAGGTCAGGTCTGTGTCTGTGGGTGGTTTTCAATATCCTTTCAAATTATTGCAGTACAACTCTGGTAAAAACCACTTTAAATTAACGCTTTTAAGGCGCTAGTCGTTTAATTTGCCATTCGTTTTCAGGCGACATTATTTTATATTGAATTCGGTCATGTAACCGATTATCGCCGCCTTGCCAGAATTCTATTTTACTGGGCACCACACGATAGCCACCCCAGAAATCTGGGAAGGGGACTTCTTAGAATCAACTTGCAAGTGCAACACATTCAAGCAGAATGTATACATGAGCAACTATTATCATTTAAGTCCTGAGGAACGAGCGGTCATTATGATTCAGCTCAGTAAAGGACATTCAATTAGATCAATCGGTCGATTTTTAAGCCGTTCTGCTTCAACGATTAGTCGGGAGCTTAATAGGAATAAAGAAAAAAGTGGTGATAAGTACTGCGCAAGCAATGCAGGTTATCAATACTCTCGTCGTCGCAAGGCTTCTGTAAAATAGATTAAACTAATTCCACACACCATTTTGTATGAGAAAGTTAAGTCATGGCTTATAAAGAAACAGTGGTCTCCAGTACAAATTTCTGCCACACTCAAGCGATACTATCCAAAGCAAAGTGATATGCACGTGAGCCACGAAACCATCTATTCTTGCATCTATGCACACCCAAAAGGTGAGCTTAAAAAAATGATGGTTAAGTCACTACGTAGATCAAAGTCTAAACGTGGCCCCAGAGGCTCTGCAACCAGTAATTACTGTAGCATTAAGCTTACTGAAGATCAGAAAATAGAAAACCGTCCAATTGAAATTAATGACCGTCTTCTAGAGGGCCATTGGGAAGGTGATTTAATTGTAGGATCAAAAAACCAGTCTTGTGTTGGCACTTTAGTTGAACGTAAAACGGGCTTCTTAGTTTTATGCAAGATGGAAAGTAAAAGTGCTTTGAACGTACGCATGGGCTTTGAACTACAGATGAAAAAGCTACCTGATTTTTTGCGGTTATCCATGACCTATGATCGTGGCTCAGAAATGGCACAACATCCCATTATGTCAAAGAATCTAGATATGAAGGTCTATTTTGCAGATCCACATTCTCCTTGGCAGAGGGGGTCAAATGAAAATATTAATGGACTAATACGGCAGTATTTACCAAAAGGTACCGATTTAAAACAACATAGCCAAGAGTACTTAGATAAAATTGCTTGGTTATTAAATACACGCCCAAGAAAACGATATAACTTTAGAACTCCGCAAGAGCTTATGGAACCAGTCCTCGCGGATCATATTAACAGTGTTGCACTTGCAAGTTGATTCTAAGCAGTACCCGTCTCTTGTTATCAGATGAATATAAAATGTTGCACTCTTAGGTTAAGAGAATAATGCTAAGTCAGTTTACATAAGGGCAATGATACACAGTCGCCATCATATCAATGACTTGCTATTATGGCCAAAAGCCATGTTTCCCAGTATTTTTCTTAGGGTTTGTTAACGGTTCTACAAATAATTTGTTATTTATAGAGTTTGCTTATTAAGCTAGACTCATACCATTACTTTATTGGTAGAATCCCTTTACTCATAAAGCCATTTTATTTACACATTTACCCTCTTATGATAACAAGGACTGAAGATCATGAAACGATTTAGAGAAAAAACCGTTATTGTTACTGGTGCCGGCTCCGGTATCGGTCGTGCCACCGCTATTCGCTTCGCTAATGAAGGTGCCAGTGTCGTTTTAGTAGGGCGTACGGCTGAAACTTTAAAGGAGACTGCAAAAGAGTTTCCAGAAGACCGTACATGGATTCACAATGATAATTACTTAACGGTGATCTGCGATATTAGCGACCAAAGTCAAGTACAAGAAATGGTAAGAAGGGTGGTAGAAAAGTTTGATCAGATTGATGTACTCGTAAACAATGCCGGTAAGGCAACACAAGGTAAGATCACGGAGCTGTCTGCTGAAGATTGGAAGTCTTCGATTGATGTGAATCTAAACGGTACCTTCTATGTTTGCCAAGCTGCCATGCCGCATCTAATTGCGACTAAGGGTAATATTGTCAATGTCTCATCGCTCTCAGGGGTTGGTGGTGATTGGAATATGGCAGCTTATAATGCGGCTAAAGCAGGCGTAAGCAATCTAACCCGTACCTTAGCATTAGATCATGGTCCCGATGGCGTACGCGTCAACGCCGTTAACCCTAGCATCACCGAAACCAACATGACTAGCGCTATTCAAGACAGCGAAACCAAGACCAATAATTTTTTAGACCGTTGTCCATTAGGGCGCCTTGCGACTCCCGATGATATTGCAGCGGCCATTACTTTTTTGGCCAGCGATGATGCGTCAATGATTACCGGTGTTAACTTACCAGTAGACGGCGGCGTTAGTGCTTCTAACGGTCAGCCGCAATTTTAGTTGACCAATCGAATTTAGATAGAAACAGGTACTTAAGCATCTAATTCATTAATACCTAGCTCTCACTGCCACCTAAGTCATTAACATCCTGTAGCGGTTGCGATAAGCGCTCAGGATGACGTGGTACTACACCGCGATATTGAGCATAAACCTTTGGCAGGTCTGTTTCAATGTCTCCGGTAGGATATACCGGTGATAAGAAACGCACTTCTTTAGCTTTATAATCTAATGCAACAGGCAAAATCGGCACGTTTGCGCTCAGTGCTAAATAATAGAAGCCTGTTTTCCAAGTCTCCGTATATTTACGGGTACCTTCTGGCGACAATCCTAAAAATAATGGCTCACCTGACTTAAATCTATCTATGCTGGTTTGTAATACCGAGCCTTTATTACCGCGATCAATAGGAATAATGCCTATCCAACGCAGCAACTGTGCCAATACCGGCACTTTAAAAAGCGTGTGTTTGCCCATAATATTAATTTTTACATCTAGCGAAAATAGTGCAGGAATAGCATAAACACCATCGATATTCGAGGTATGTGGTAGTGCCAATACCACCGCTTGAGATATATTGGGAATGTCCCCAACCGTATGCCAGCCCGCAGTTTTTAGCAACCAAGAGCCTACTACTGGTGCAAATCGACTACCACGTTTGGGGACTAAGTTGCCCAAATCTTTTTTGCTAAGTGTAGGCAGCACTGTAGAGCGCGCTTTAGAGTGTTCATCATTAGAAAAAACAGATTTAGAACGACTAAAAAATTTGGATGTCATGACGGCACCACGTAATAAAAGATAACGACATAATAACATTAACCTAGGGCCGCTAAATTGACTTTTATAAGCTTTTACCAAGGCATAACGTACTAGGTTATAAGTATAAATAGTAATAAAAGATTATAAATCGCTGATTAAAACGCTACTTTATAACGGCATATCAGCTAAGTTACCTTTATTCTCAAGCCAAGTTTTGCGATCAGACGAGCGTTTTTTTGCCAGTAGCATATCCATTACGCTATTGGTCAATATCATATCGTCCATATCTAACTGAACTAAGCGGCGAGTATCGCGATTCATCGTGGTTTCGCGCAACTGCTCAGCACTCATCTCACCCAATCCTTTAAAGCGAGTAATTTGCGCTTTTTTATTGCCAGGGACATTGGCTAGAATATGCTCAAGTTCAGACTCATCTAAAGCATAATGTACTTCTTTACCCACATCCACCCGATATAAAGGCGGCATCGCCACAAATAGATGGCCAGCATCAACTAGCGCAGGGAAATGCTTTACGAACAAGGCGCAGATCAGCGTTGCGATATGCAGACCATCGGAGTCAGCATCCGCTAAGATGCATACTTTGTCGTAACGCAGCTCAGATAAATCATCCGAAGCCGGATCGACACCGATCGCAATAGCAATATCATGAATCTCTTGGCTCGATAGCACGGTATCAGAGGACACTTCCCAAGTGTTCAGAATCTTACCACGCAGCGGCAGTATCGCTTGATAATGCCGGTCACGAGCTTGTTTGGCACTACCTCCTGCCGAATCCCCTTCTACCAAAAACAATTCAGCACCATCGCGCAAATCGCCACGACAATCAGCAAGTTTACCGGGTAAAGCCGGGCCTTGAGTGATTTTTTTCCGGGCTACTTTTTTGGCAGATTTAAGCCGCCGACCCGCTTTGTTAATCGCTAGCTCTGCGATTTGAGTACCCAAATCTGCATGTTGATTGAGCCATAAACTAAAAGCATCTTTTGCTAAAACTTGTACCGCTCCAGCAGCTTCACGGCTAGATAAACGCTCTTTAGTTTGCCCTGAAAACTGCGGCTCAGAAAATTTAAGCGATAAAATATAATTTATCCCATCCCAAACATCTTCTGCTGTTAGCTTGACACTGCGGGGCAATAAGTTATGAATATCACAAAACTCACGTAATGCTTCCAAAATACCCGTTCGCAAACCATTAACATGCGTACCGCCTTGCGCAGTAGGAATAAGGTTGACATAACTTTCTTGAATGGGCGTGCCACCTTCAGGCAACCAAGACAGTGCCAAAGTAATACCCGCGCGAGCACCGTTTTTAGCCTCTTGATGATAATAAAACGGAGCTTCAGGTAGCGTCTCAAGTCCATCTAGCTGCTCAGTTAAATACTCAATCACGCCATCAGTAAATTGCCAAACAACTTTCTCATTATTAATGTCGTCAATAAACTCAATAGTCAGACCCGCAGCCAATACTGCTTTAGCTTTTAAATTATGCTTAAGCTGCTTAATATTAAATTTAGGGCTATCAAAAAAACTACCATCTGCCCAAAAACGCACTCTAGTTCCACGTTTACGTTTGTTAGAGCTAACCGACTCGGTCAACAATGTGACTGGTGCCCCATTTTCGAGTGCCATATCAAACTGTGTCGCTTCACGCCATACAGTTACTTCAATTCGTGTTGATAAGGCATTTACAACCGAAATACCAACGCCGTGCAACCCGCCTGATACTTGATAATTCGAGGTAGAAAATTTACCACCTGCATGCAAACGCGTCAAAATCAGCTCAATACCCGATTGGCCATACTCAGGATGAATGTCGGTTGGCATACCACGGCCATCGTCTTCTACCGATAGCGAGCCATCCTCATGCAGCTGAACTTTAATTGTTTTGGCATAGCCGGCCAGTGCCTCATCGACCGCATTGTCAATTACCTCTTGCGCCAGATGATTGGGGCGAGTGGTATCGGTATACATGCCAGGACGACGACGTACGGGCTCCAGTCCTTCTAAAACTTCTAACGATTGCGCATTATATTCACTCACAAATGCTTCCTTAAATATTCACAAACAATTGATTCTATCAAACCATTATAACGAAAAACAGCATCATTAGCGTTAATAGTCAGCAGCGCACGTCATATAATGTCGTCTATTTTGACCAAACCAATTTCCCTAATTTCTTAGCCAGTAGACTGTGTTCTAGTTTATTTTAGCTGCTGTAAGGTTCTTATTACCACAGGCAACCGCCTAGCGAAATTGCTAAACCTATGATCACCACCTGTTTGTAGCGTGACCGCTGCGCCTTGCTGCTGATAGAACTCTGCCGACACCTGAGGGTTCAGTAGTTCATCACCTTTTTTAATCCAAACTGCTGTTTTCTGAGGGTAATTTACCGATAATAACGGATGGTCAGCAAACCACTGTAAATCTGCTCCCGTAATTGCCCAGCCCCCTGCTGTCATATGCATAACTTGACTGCTTAACCTTTTATTTTCAGCAATATCATCTAATATAGGTTGCTCGGAAAAACGTTGTAAAGTTATATGTGGCTGCGTACTAGGGTTTAATAGCAATACTGGACAACCAGTATGATTACTTACCAGCGCCGAGAAGTATCCTCCTAAAGAGCTGCCTACTGATACTGTTTTTGATATATCACCTAAATTCGTTATCAAGTCTAATAATTAATCGAATACTTGCGCAGGACTTTTATTCAAATCTGGTCGCAATACGGTAATATCAGGACAATGCTCTTTACAGTAACGCTCTAGTAGCAGGCCTTTCGTGGAATTAGCATCACTGTCTAAGCCATGAGTATAAACAATGTTCACGTGTGATCTCGCTTATTGATTTTTTTATGATTACTTTATATAGACTATAAAAGCTAAGCATAGCAGTAGGTCACCAAAAATAGTAACAATAAAGCGGCACATTATTATTCATTATTTGCGACATAATAGTGTTGTCACAATAATTTTGCACAAGTCAAAGGAATGACGATAATAGCTATGGAGCAGCCATGAATCAGCAGTTTGAACTGTTCGAAATTGCCAATCCATGCATTGGTGTTTGCCAAAGCAATAAAAAAGGCTATTGTTTTGGCTGCCTACGCAGTCGCCCTGAACGTCAATTATGGCACAGTATGACGACTGAGCAGCGCCGCGATGTGCTCAGATTGATAGTTGGCCGTAAGCTACGTATAGAACAACTGAGGCAACGTAAAAATAAGCAGTTAGGGTTTGATTTTGATAAGTCTCCTGAATTAGGAGATTTATTTTAAAATTTTAACTTTTCCTACTCTTACTTATCCAACTTTCCATCAGGCATAAAAAAGCCCCCTCATACTAATGTATAAGGGGGCTTTTAGGAATAGAGAGCTGACGATGACCTACTCTCACATGGGCGAACCCACACTACCATTGGCGCGATGATGTTTCACTTCTGAGTTCGGGAAGGGATCAGGTGGTGCCATCATGCTATTGTCGTCAGCAAAGGGGGTTAGATATGAGTCTGTTTTTAGTTTTACTTAAAGATTTTAAGTATCACTTAACCTAACTGAATCAAGGTTTAAGGTGATATCGAAATATATTTCTATGTTATAGCATGAAGCTATACAAGATAGATTAATTAGACTTGTCTCTTATTGAGAGCTACAAACCACTTGGGTGTTGTATGGTCAAGCCAAACGAGCAATTAGTACAGGTTAGCTACACACATCGCTGTGCTTCCACACCCTGCCTATCAACGTCCTAGTCTTGAACGGCTCTTTAGGGAAATCTTATCTTGAGGTGGGCTTCCCGCTTAGATGCTTTCAGCGGTTATCCCATCCGAACGTAGCTACCGGGCAATGCCACTGGCGTGACAACCCGAACACCAGAGGTTCGTCCACTCTGGTCCTCTCGTACTAGGAGCAGATCCTCTCAAATTTCCAACGCCCACGGTAGATAGGGACCGAACTGTCTCACGACGTTCTAAACCCAGCTCGCGTACCTCTTTAAATGGCGAACAGCCATACCCTTAGGACCTGCTTCAGCCCTAGGATGAGATGAGCCGACATCGAGGTGCCAAACACCGCCGTCGATATGAACTCTTGGGCGGTATCAGCCTGTTATCCCCAGAGTACCTTTTATCCGTTGAGCGATGGCCCTTCCATACAGAACCACCGGATCACTAAGACCTACTTTCGTACCTGCTCGACTTGTGGGTCTCGCAGTTAAGCGCGCTTTTGCCTTTATACTCTATGAACGATTTCCGACCGTTCTGAGCGCACCTTCGTACTCCTCCGTTACTCTTTAGGAGGAGACCGCCCCAGTCAAACTACCCACCATACATTGTCCTCGGTATTGTTATACCTGAGTTAGAACCCCGACATGACCAGGGTGGTATTTCAAGATTGGCTCCACAAACACTAGCGTGTTTGCTTCAAAGCCTCCCACCTATCCTGCACAAGTCAGGTCAAAGTTCAATGTAAAGCTGTAGTAAAGGTTCACGGGGTCTTTCCGTCTAGCCGCGGGTACACAGCATCTTCACTGCGATTTCGATTTCACTGAGCCTCTGCTGGAGACAGCGCTGCCGTCATTATGCCATTCGTGCAGGTCGGAACTTACCCGACAAGGAATTTCGCTACCTTAGGACCGTTATAGTTACGGCCGCCGTTTACTGGGGCTTCGATCAAGAGCTTCGCTTACGCTAACCCCATCAATTAACCTTCCAGCACCGGGCAGGCATCACACCCTATACGTCCACTTTCGTGTTTGCAGAGTGCTGTGTTTTTAATAAACAGTTGCAGCAGCCTGGTATCTGCGACTGCCGATAGCTTACGGAGCAAGTCCTTCACCATCAGCAGCGTACCTTCTCCCGAAGTTACGGTACCATTTTGCCTAGTTCCTTCAGCAGAGTTCTCTCAAGCGCCTTGGTATTCTCTACCTGATCACCTGTGTCGGTTTAGGGTACGATTCGTTTATAACTATTGCTTAGAAGCTTTTCCTGGAAGCATGGTATTTGCCACTTCGCTGTACAAGTACAGCTTGCTATCAGATCTCGGTATGAAACAGTCCGGATTTGCCTAAACTGTAAACCTACATCCTTTCACCTGGACAACCATCGCCAGGCTGGCATAACCTTCTCCGTCCCTCCATCGCATTATAAACAAGTATCAGAATATTAACTGATTTCCCATCGACTACGCCTTTCGGCCTCGCCTTAGGGGTCGACTCACCCAGCCCCGATTAACGTTGGACTGGAACCCTTGATCTTCCGGCGTGCGAGCTTTTCACTCGCATTATCGTTACTCACGTCAGCATTCGCTCTTGTGATACCTCCAGCATGCCTTACGACACACCTTCACAGGCTTACACAACGCTCCCCTACCACTTGAAAACAAATTCAAATCCGCAGCTTCGGCTCCTAGTTTGAGCCCCGTTACATCTTCCGCGCGGGCCGACTCGACTAGTGAGCTATTACGCTTTCTTTAAAGGATGGCTGCTTCTAAGCCAACCTCCTAGCTGTCTATGCCTTCCCACCTCGTTTCCCACTTAACTAGGAATTTGGGGCCTTAGCTGGCGGTCTGGGTTGTTTCCCTCTCCACAATGGACGTTAGCACCCACTGTGTGTCTCCCGGATATCACTCATCGGTATTCGGAGTTTGCATCGGTTTGGTAAGTCGGTATGACCCCCTAGCCGAAACAGTGCTCTACCCCCAATGGTGTTCGTCCGAGGCGCTACCTAAATAGCTTTCGGGGAGAACCAGCTATCACCGAGTTTGATTAGCCTTTCACCCCTATCCACAAGTCATCCCCTAGCTTTTCAACGATAGTGGGTTCGGTCCTCCGGTGCCTGTTACGGCACTTTCAACCTGCTCATGGATAGATCACTCGGTTTCGGGTCTATGCCCTGCAACTAGTCGCCCTATTAAGACTCGGTTTCCCTACGGCTCCCCTAAATGGTTAACCTCGCTACAGAACATAAGTCGCTGACCCATTATACAAAAGGTACGCGGTCACCCTAATAAATTAAGGCTCCCACTGCTTGTACGCACACGGTTTCAGGTTCTATTTCACTCCCCTCACAGGGGTTCTTTTCGCCTTTCCCTCACGGTACTGGTTCACTATCGGTCAGTCAGGAGTATTTAGCCTTGGAGGATGGTCCCCCCATCTTCAAACAGGATTTCTCGTGTCCCGCTCTACTTAATATGTTAACTCTAGAATTTAAAATACAGGACTATCACCTACTACGGTCAGCTTTCCCACGCTGTTCTTCTATTCTAGAATTAATCGGCTTCTCCCCGTTCGCTCGCCGCTACTTGGGGAATCTCATTTGATGTCTATTCCTAAGGGTACTGAGATGTTTCACTTCCCCTCGTTCGCTTCTTGTACAAGTACAAGATACCTACCTTATGATAGGTGGGTTTCCCCATTCAGAAATCTCCGGATCACAGGATATTGCCGCCTCCCCGAAGCTTATCGCAGGCTGTCACGTCTTTCATCGCCTCTGACTGCCAAGGCATCCACCATGTGCGCTTCATTACTTGACCATACAACCCCAAGTAGTCTTTTAACTATCTAGTGTTGTATCAGTCTAATTATGATAACGATATCACCTATGTTTATACGCTTGATTCAGTTCTCTTTACTTTTTAATAACCAACCCCTGGGATAACAACTGATGTCGTTAAGAGGTCGGTTATTAAGGTTAGGAGCTACACGTGAACATGTAACTCCTAACCCAGACTCATATCTATGTTTTTAAATAGTTTCTATCTTCTCGTCGAAGAATAGATTCTGTATAAAACAGAAAGAAGTAATCTTGTGATATAGTTCATATATCTGAATCACTTTTTTCTATGTTATTCGCACACTAAGCTATTTATCATTTATTATGGTGGAGCCAAACGGAGTCGAACCGTTGACCTCCTGCGTGCAAGGCAGGCGCTCTACCAGCTGAGCTATGGCCCCTGAGCGAGGATACAATCGAAGCGCTACTTCGATCCGAGCGCAAGAGTAAATCCCTTAAAGGGGATTTGCTAAGGGCTACTTCACCTATGTGGATAAATGGTGGGTCTGATAAGACTTGAACTTATGACCCCCGCGTTATCAACACGGTGCTCTAACCAGCTGAGCTACAGACCCTGAGAAGCGTGTAAAAAAAGCACCGCTTTTTTAGCTTCGCAAGGAAAATCCTTTAAATAGGATTTTCTATAGCTTGACTACTAGCGCAGTTTTTATCTGCTAAAGCTAATAAATAATAGCTTAAACTAAAGAACAACTTGTTGTGAATTCTTGCTGACCGAATGCGTCTATAAGGAGGTGATCCAGCCGCAGGTTCCCCTACGGCTACCTTGTTACGACTTCACCCCAGTCGCCAACCACACCGTGGTGAACGCCATCCCTAAGGTTAGGCTATCCACTTCTGGTGCAATCAACTCCCGTGGTGTGACGGGCGGTGTGTACAAGGCCCGGGAACGTATTCACCGCGGCATTCTGATCCGCGATTACTAGCGATTCCTACTTCATGGAGTCGAGTTGCAGACTCCAATCTGGACTACGATAGGCTTTTTGAGATTCGCATCACATCGCTGTGTAGCTGCCCTCTGTACCTACCATTGTAGCACGTGTGTAGCCCTGGTCGTAAGGGCCATGATGACTTGACGTCGTCCCCGCCTTCCTCCAGTTTGTCACTGGCAGTATCCTTAGAGTTCCCGGCTTAACCCGCTGGTAACTAAGGACAAGGGTTGCGCTCGTTGCGGGACTTAACCCAACATCTCACGACACGAGCTGACGACAGCCATGCAGCACCTGTATTCTAATTCCCGAAGGCACTCCCGCATCTCTGCAGGATTCTAGATATGTCAAGACCAGGTAAGGTTCTTCGCGTTGCATCGAATTAAACCACATGCTCCACCGCTTGTGCGGGCCCCCGTCAATTCATTTGAGTTTTAGCCTTGCGGCCGTACTCCCCAGGCGGTCTACTTATTGCGTTAGCTGCGTCACTAAGTCCTCAAGGGACCCAACGACTAGTAGACATCGTTTACGGCGTGGACTACCAGGGTATCTAATCCTGTTTGCTACCCACGCTTTCGAGCCTCAGTGTCAGTATGATGCCAGAAGGCTGCCTTCGCCATCGGTATTCCTCCAGATCTCTACGCATTTCACCGCTACACCTGGAATTCTACCTTCCTCTCACCTACTCTAGCCTAACAGTTTCAGATGCAGTTCCCAGGTTAAGCCCGGGGATTTCACATCTGACTTATCAAGCCACCTACGCTCGCTTTACGCCCAGTAATTCCGATTAACGCTTGCACCCTCTGTATTACCGCGGCTGCTGGCACAGAGTTAGCCGGTGCTTATTCTGCAGCTAATGTCATCGTCCATGGGTATTAACCATGGAGTCTTCTTCACTGCTTAAAGTGCTTTACAACCAAAAGGCCTTCTTCACACACGCGGCATGGCTGGATCAGGCTTTCGCCCATTGTCCAATATTCCCCACTGCTGCCTCCCATAGGAGTCCGGGCCGTGTCTCAGTCCCGGTGTGGCTGATCATCCTCTCAGACCAGCTACAGATCGTCGCCATGGTAGGCCTTTACCCCACCATCTAGCTAATCCGACTTAGGCTCATCTAATAGCGAGAGCAGTAAACTGCCCCCTTTCTCCCGTAGGTCGTATGCGGTATTAATTCGAGTTTCCCCGAGCTATCCCCCACTACTAGGTAGATTCCTAAGTGTTACTCACCCGTCCGCCGCTCGACGCCTGGTAGCAAGCTACCATCGTTTCCGCTCGACTTGCATGTGTTAAGCCTGCCGCCAGCGTTCAATCTGAGCCATGATCAAACTCTTCAGTTTAATCTTGCTATGTAACCCTTTAAAGAGGTTACTAAACTTGGCTCATTTAATCTGGCAATTATACGCTCGTAATTATGTTCGTAATGAATTAACTTTGAGTTTTCTTGCTGTCTTAAATGATAATTTTTATAGTTAGCATTCCCTCGAAAAGAGGGTCAACCAACTTTATTTTTTAGCATTCTGAATCAGCAAAAATCCACACAAGTTGTTCTTTAGTTATGCTTTTAAATAGTGTTTATTCACTGTCGTCCAGTAAATAATTATTCAGCTAATTGATCCAAGCAATTTGCTTATCTCGTTTAGCGAGCTGACTAGTATATCATCGTTTGATACCCTGTCAACCCTTTGTTCTAATTCGTTTCAGTAAGTGAGTCAGGTTATAAGTAGGTTACTTATGTCGCTGGCTTCCTTTGCTGAGGGGCGTATTATAGACGCTTTTAATGCGGTGTCAAGAACTTATTTTTAATTGGTTTTAAAGTTTAGTTTCAAACTCTACTTCCAATCTAGCTGGCTTCTTAATTACATAGAGGTTATCTATATTATTCAAAGCAGCTTCGTTCCGATAGGGGCGTATTATACGCAGTTCTGATTGAGCGTCAAGGGGGTTTTAGAATTAATCTGATAATTAACTCGGCTGCTTGTTGAATACTGCTCAAAAGTAGGGCTCCTAGCTCAAAATTACGTACTTAACTAATTAGTCCTACCTCAGTAGCGATAAAACGGTACTTCGACCTTGTATGCCATAAATACTTTGTGCCTGCTTGTAAGTCATGTCGCCTTTTTCTACGCTACTCACTACTACTAATTTAAAGCCTAAGGGGTAATCCTTTTGACTGCGCTTTCCTCTTTTACTCTCTGTGTTTGACATAATGTCGTCCTAAATGTGTCAAATCATTTTATGACACTTATAAATTACATCGTATCTCAATACTAAATTAAGCACGACACTAAAAAACTTTCCATCAGGCATAAAAAAGCCCCCTCATACTAATGTATGAGGGGGCTTTCAGGAATAGAGAGCTGACGATGACCTACTCTCACATGGGCGAACCCACACTACCATTGGCGCGATGATGTTTCACTTCTGAGTTCGGGAAGGGATCAGGTGGTTCCATCATGCTATTGTCGTCAGCAAAGGGGGTTAGATATGAGTCTGTTTTTAGTTTTACTTAAAGATTTTAAGTATCACTTAACCTAACTGAATCAAGGTTTAAGGTGATATCGAAATATATTTCTATGTTATAGCGTGAAGCTATACAAGATAGATTAATTAGACTTGTCTCTTATTCAGAGCTACAAACCACTTGGGTGTTGTATGGTCAAGCCAAACGAGCAATTAGTACAGGTTAGCTACACACATCGCTGTGCTTCCACACCCTGCCTATCAACGTCCTAGTCTTGAACGGCTCTTTAGGGAAATCTTATCTTGAGGTGGGCTTCCCGCTTAGATGCTTTCAGCGGTTATCCCATCCGAACGTAGCTACCGGGCAATGCCACTGGCGTGACAACCCGAACACCAGAGGTTCGTCCACTCTGGTCCTCTCGTACTAGGAGCAGATCCTCTCAAATTTCCAACGCCCACGGTAGATAGGGACCGAACTGTCTCACGACGTTCTAAACCCAGCTCGCGTACCTCTTTAAATGGCGAACAGCCATACCCTTAGGACCTGCTTCAGCCCTAGGATGAGATGAGCCGACATCGAGGTGCCAAACACCGCCGTCGATATGAACTCTTGGGCGGTATCAGCCTGTTATCCCCAGAGTACCTTTTATCCGTTGAGCGATGGCCCTTCCATACAGAACCACCGGATCACTAAGACCTACTTTCGTACCTGCTCGACTTGTGGGTCTCGCAGTTAAGCGCGCTTTTGCCTTTATACTCTATGAACGATTTCCGACCGTTCTGAGCGCACCTTCGTACTCCTCCGTTACTCTTTAGGAGGAGACCGCCCCAGTCAAACTACCCACCATACATTGTCCTCGGTATTGTTATACCTGAGTTAGAACCCCGACATGACCAGGGTGGTATTTCAAGATTGGCTCCACAAACACTAGCGTGTTTGCTTCAAAGCCTCCCACCTATCCTGCACAAGTCAGGTCAAAGTTCAATGTAAAGCTGTAGTAAAGGTTCACGGGGTCTTTCCGTCTAGCCGCGGGTACACAGCATCTTCACTGCGATTTCGATTTCACTGAGCCTCTGCTGGAGACAGCGCTGCCGTCATTATGCCATTCGTGCAGGTCGGAACTTACCCGACAAGGAATTTCGCTACCTTAGGACCGTTATAGTTACGGCCGCCGTTTACTGGGGCTTCGATCAAGAGCTTCGCTTACGCTAACCCCATCAATTAACCTTCCAGCACCGGGCAGGCATCACACCCTATACGTCCACTTTCGTGTTTGCAGAGTGCTGTGTTTTTAATAAACAGTTGCAGCAGCCTGGTATCTGCGACTGCCGATAGCTTACGGAGCAAGTCCTTCACCATCAGCAGCGTACCTTCTCCCGAAGTTACGGTACCATTTTGCCTAGTTCCTTCAGCAGAGTTCTCTCAAGCGCCTTGGTATTCTCTACCTGATCACCTGTGTCGGTTTAGGGTACGATTCGTTTATAACTATTGCTTAGAAGCTTTTCCTGGAAGCATGGTATTTGCCACTTCGCTGTACAAGTACAGCTTGCTATCAGATCTCGGTATGAAACAGTCCGGATTTGCCTAAACTGTAAACCTACATCCTTTCACCTGGACAACCATCGCCAGGCTGGCATAACCTTCTCCGTCCCTCCATCGCATTATAAACAAGTATCAGAATATTAACTGATTTCCCATCGACTACGCCTTTCGGCCTCGCCTTAGGGGTCGACTCACCCAGCCCCGATTAACGTTGGACTGGAACCCTTGATCTTCCGGCGTGCGAGCTTTTCACTCGCATTATCGTTACTCACGTCAGCATTCGCTCTTGTGATACCTCCAGCATGCCTTACGACACACCTTCACAGGCTTACACAACGCTCCCCTACCACTTGAAAACAAATTCAAATCCGCAGCTTCGGCTCCTAGTTTGAGCCCCGTTACATCTTCCGCGCGGGCCGACTCGACTAGTGAGCTATTACGCTTTCTTTAAAGGATGGCTGCTTCTAAGCCAACCTCCTAGCTGTCTATGCCTTCCCACCTCGTTTCCCACTTAACTAGGAATTTGGGGCCTTAGCTGGCGGTCTGGGTTGTTTCCCTCTCCACAATGGACGTTAGCACCCACTGTGTGTCTCCCGGATATCACTCATCGGTATTCGGAGTTTGCATCGGTTTGGTAAGTCGGTATGACCCCCTAGCCGAAACAGTGCTCTACCCCCAATGGTGTTCGTCCGAGGCGCTACCTAAATAGCTTTCGGGGAGAACCAGCTATCACCGAGTTTGATTAGCCTTTCACCCCTATCCACAAGTCATCCCCTAGCTTTTCAACGATAGTGGGTTCGGTCCTCCGGTGCCTGTTACGGCACTTTCAACCTGCTCATGGATAGATCACTCGGTTTCGGGTCTATGCCCTGCAACTAGTCGCCCTATTAAGACTCGGTTTCCCTACGGCTCCCCTAAATGGTTAACCTCGCTACAGAACATAAGTCGCTGACCCATTATACAAAAGGTACGCGGTCACCCTAATAAATTAAGGCTCCCACTGCTTGTACGCACACGGTTTCAGGTTCTATTTCACTCCCCTCACAGGGGTTCTTTTCGCCTTTCCCTCACGGTACTGGTTCACTATCGGTCAGTCAGGAGTATTTAGCCTTGGAGGATGGTCCCCCCATCTTCAAACAGGATTTCTCGTGTCCCGCTCTACTTAATATGTTAACTCTAGAATTTAAAATACAGGACTATCACCTACTACGGTCAGCTTTCCCACGCTGTTCTTCTATTCTAGAATTAATCGGCTTCTCCCCGTTCGCTCGCCGCTACTTGGGGAATCTCATTTGATGTCTATTCCTAAGGGTACTGAGATGTTTCACTTCCCCTCGTTCGCTTCTTGTACAAGTACAAGATACCTACCTTATGATAGGTGGGTTTCCCCATTCAGAAATCTCCGGATCACAGGATATTGCCGCCTCCCCGAAGCTTATCGCAGGCTGTCACGTCTTTCATCGCCTCTGACTGCCAAGGCATCCACCATGTGCGCTTCATTACTTGACCATACAACCCCAAGTAGTCTTTTAACTATCTAGTGTTGTATCAGTCTAATTATGATAACGATATCACCTATGTTTATACGCTTGATTCAGTTCTCTTTACTTTTTAATAACCAACCCCTGGGATAACAACTGATGTCGTTAAGAGGTCGGTTATTAAGGTTAGGAGCTACACGTGAACATGTAACTCCTAACCCAGACTCATATCTATGTTTTTAAATAGTTTCTATCTTCTCGTCGAAGAATAGATTCTGTATAAAACAGAAAGAAGTAATCTTGTGATATAGTTCATATATCTGAATCACTTTTTTCTATGTTATTCGCACACTAAGCTATTTATCATTTATTATGGTGGAGCCAAACGGAGTCGAACCGTTGACCTCCTGCGTGCAAGGCAGGCGCTCTACCAGCTGAGCTATGGCCCCTGAGCGAGGATACAATCGAAGCGCTACTTCGATCCGAGCGCAAGAGTAAATCCCTTAAAGGGGATTTGCTAAGGGCTACTTCACCTATGTGGATAAATGGTGGGTCTGATAAGACTTGAACTTATGACCCCCGCGTTATCAACACGGTGCTCTAACCAGCTGAGCTACAGACCCTGAGAAGCGTGTAAAAAAAGCACCGCTTTTTTAGCTTCGCAAGGAAAATCCTTTAAATAGGATTTTCTATAGCTTGACTACTAGCGCAGTTTTTATCTGCTAAAGCTAATAAATAATAGCTTAAACTAAAGAACAACTTGTTGTGAATTCTTGCTGACCGAATGCGTCTATAAGGAGGTGATCCAGCCGCAGGTTCCCCTACGGCTACCTTGTTACGACTTCACCCCAGTCGCCAACCACACCGTGGTGAACGCCATCCCTAAGGTTAGGCTATCCACTTCTGGTGCAATCAACTCCCGTGGTGTGACGGGCGGTGTGTACAAGGCCCGGGAACGTATTCACCGCGGCATTCTGATCCGCGATTACTAGCGATTCCTACTTCATGGAGTCGAGTTGCAGACTCCAATCTGGACTACGATAGGCTTTTTGAGATTCGCATCACATCGCTGTGTAGCTGCCCTCTGTACCTACCATTGTAGCACGTGTGTAGCCCTGGTCGTAAGGGCCATGATGACTTGACGTCGTCCCCGCCTTCCTCCAGTTTGTCACTGGCAGTATCCTTAGAGTTCCCGGCTTAACCCGCTGGTAACTAAGGACAAGGGTTGCGCTCGTTGCGGGACTTAACCCAACATCTCACGACACGAGCTGACGACAGCCATGCAGCACCTGTATTCTAATTCCCGAAGGCACTCCCGCATCTCTGCAGGATTCTAGATATGTCAAGACCAGGTAAGGTTCTTCGCGTTGCATCGAATTAAACCACATGCTCCACCGCTTGTGCGGGCCCCCGTCAATTCATTTGAGTTTTAGCCTTGCGGCCGTACTCCCCAGGCGGTCTACTTATTGCGTTAGCTGCGTCACTAAGTCCTCAAGGGACCCAACGACTAGTAGACATCGTTTACGGCGTGGACTACCAGGGTATCTAATCCTGTTTGCTACCCACGCTTTCGAGCCTCAGTGTCAGTATGATGCCAGAAGGCTGCCTTCGCCATCGGTATTCCTCCAGATCTCTACGCATTTCACCGCTACACCTGGAATTCTACCTTCCTCTCACCTACTCTAGCCTAACAGTTTCAGATGCAGTTCCCAGGTTAAGCCCGGGGATTTCACATCTGACTTATCAAGCCACCTACGCTCGCTTTACGCCCAGTAATTCCGATTAACGCTTGCACCCTCTGTATTACCGCGGCTGCTGGCACAGAGTTAGCCGGTGCTTATTCTGCAGCTAATGTCATCGTCCATGGGTATTAACCATGGAGTCTTCTTCACTGCTTAAAGTGCTTTACAACCAAAAGGCCTTCTTCACACACGCGGCATGGCTGGATCAGGCTGTCGCCCATTGTCCAATATTCCCCACTGCTGCCTCCCATAGGAGTCCGGGCCGTGTCTCAGTCCCGGTGTGGCTGATCATCCTCTCAGACCAGCTACAGATCGTCGCCATGGTAGGCCTTTACCCCACCATCTAGCTAATCCGACTTAGGCTCATCTAATAGCGAGAGCAGTAAACTGCCCCCTTTCTCCCGTAGGTCGTATGCGGTATTAATTCGAGTTTCCCCGAGCTATCCCCCACTACTAGGTAGATTCCTAAGTGTTACTCACCCGTCCGCCGCTCGACGCCTGGTAGCAAGCTACCATCGTTTCCGCTCGACTTGCATGTGTTAAGCCTGCCGCCAGCGTTCAATCTGAGCCATGATCAAACTCTTCAGTTTAATCTTGCTATGTAACCCTTTAAAGAGGTTACTAAACTTGGCTCATTTAATCTGGCAATTATACGCTCGTAATTATGTTCGTAATGAATTAACTTTGAGTTTTCTTGCTGTCTTAAATGATAATTTTTATAGTTAGCATTCCCTCGAAAAGAGGGTCAACCAACTTTATTTTTTAGCATTCTGAATCAGCAAAAATCCACACAAGTTGTTCTTTAGTTATGCTTTTAAATAGTGTTTATCCACTGTCGTCCAGTAAATAATTATTCAGCTAATTGATCCAAGCAATTTGCTTGTCTCGTTTAGCGAGCTGACTAGTATATCATCGTTTGATAGTCTGTCAACCCTTTGTTCTAATTCGTTTCAGTAAGTGAGTCAGGTTATAAGTAGGTTACTTATGTCGCTGGCTTCCTTTGCTGAGGGGCGTATTATATAGAATCTGTTGCTGGTGTCAAGAGTTTTTTTAAGATATTTGCATTTAGTTGCTAATGACCTTATATAAGGTAACTTAGACGCCTTTATGATCCCTTTATTATAGAGGTAGCCATCGAAGCCTGTTTGTCAGCTTCAGCTAATCTGTTGTTTATCTCACATGCTCTACTTTATTTAATGATGTAGCTCTCTATAGATATATAGTGTACATGACATAACCATAATATACATTACCTGGTCACCTATATAGTCGGTATCTATTACAGACCTTCTTATATGTGATTTATATGATGGCACGGTTGACTCACCTATCATATGATTATTACCTTATTAATAGTACGTTTTGACTTTTACTATTTAGATTCTACAGTTTGGGGAATGCTTATCCCTTACTGTCTAGTGTTTATAGACAGTTTTTGCTATAATAGCCGCTTTTATAGCATGACTCAACGCCACTGTCAGTTAACTGTATTTAAAGGGTGGGTCGCTGTGTTTGATACTTTGGTAATTGTTCATAATTAAGACGAGTAACTATCTATAGTATCCCTTAAGCACATTTAAGTCATGCTATTGGCTCACAACATACCGCGATGAGTGGTTATAATTTATGCGGTCTTACGGTCATATGATTGATGGTTGCAATCATCACTGCCAACAGACTCAAAATAGGTGAATAGATTATGGTAGCGATTACTTTACCCGATGGCAGCGTAAAAGAATTCGAAGGCAACACTACGGTCATAGAAGTGGCGCAAAGTATTGGAGCAGGACTTGCTAAAGCAACAGTCGCTGGTCGCGTAGATGGACATTTAGTGGATGCTTGCGATCCTATCATTGCCGATGCTAAGGTTGAAATCGTTACTGCAAAAGACGATGATGGGGTTGATATTATTCGTCACTCCTGTGCGCACCTACTCGGTCATGCGGTTAAGCAGTTGTATCCTGAAGTAAAAATGGTCATCGGTCCGGTAATTGATGATGGTTTTTACTATGACATTTATAGTGAAACCCCATTTACGCCTGAACACATGGAAAAAATTGAAAAGCGCATGATGGAGCTGATCAAACAAGACTATGATGTCGTTAAGAAAATAACCCCACGTGATGAGGTTATTGAGATATTCAAAGCACGCGGCGAAGATTATAAGCTCAAGCTGATTAATGATATGCCAGGCGAAGATGCTTTTGGGTTATATCATCATCAAGAATATGTCGATATGTGCCGTGGCCCACACGTACCGAATACTCGGTTTTTGAAAGTCTTTAAACTGACCAAAATGTCAGGTGCTTATTGGCGCGGTGATGCTAAAAATGAACAATTACAGCGCATTTATGGCACAGCTTGGGCAGATAAGAAACAACTGAAAGCTTACATCCAGCGTATCGAAGAAGCAGAAAAACGTGATCACCGTAAAATTGGTAAAGCGTTAAATCTATTTCATATGCAAGAGCAAGCGCCAGGTATGGTGTTTTGGCATCCAAACGGTTGGACGATTTATCAAGTACTTGAGCAATATATGCGCAAAGTACAAAATGATAACGGCTATGAAGAAATTAAAACGCCACAAATCGTTGATCGTAGCTTGTGGGAGCGTTCTGGTCATTGGGGCAACTATGCGACCAATATGTTTACCACTTCTAGTGAAAGCCGTGATTATGCGGTGAAGCCAATGAACTGCCCTTGTCACGTGCAAGTATTTAATCAAGGTTTAAAATCTTATCGTGATCTACCACTACGGATGGCTGAATTTGGCTCGTGTCACCGTAACGAACCGTCAGGCTCATTGCATGGTTTAATGCGTGTACGTGGTTTTACTCAAGACGATGCCCATATCTTTTGTACTCAAGCGCAAATTCAACAAGAAGTGGCCGACTTTATTAAGCTAACGCTTGATGTCTATGACGATTTTGGTTTTAAAGACATTATTATGAAATTGTCTACCCGTCCTGAAAAACGTGTGGGTAGTGAAGAAGCTTGGGACTTTGCCGAAAAAGCCCTTGCTGATGCTTTAGACAATTCAGGACTAGATTGGGAATATCTGCCAGGCGAAGGCGCCTTTTATGGTCCTAAGATTGAATTTAGTCTTAAAGACTGCTTAGGTCGAGTATGGCAGTGCGGTACGATTCAGGTCGATCCTAATATGCCTGAGCGCCTTGATGCCGAGTTCGTTAATGAGCATGGCGAGCGTGAAGTACCTATTATGTTGCACCGTGCTATTTTAGGATCGTTTGAGCGCTTTATTGGTATGCTCATCGAACACTATGCCGGCTGGATGCCAGTATGGCTGGCACCGCAACAAGTAGTGGTGATGAATATCACTGATAAACAAGCCGAAAGCTGTGAAAATGTTGTTAGTGAGTTAAAAAAAGCAGGTTTACGGGCCATTAGTGACTTGCGTAACGAAAAGATTGGATTTAAGATACGAGAGAAAACATTAGAACGTATTCCCTATATGCTAGTATTAGGGGATAAAGAAGTCGAATCAGGCAGCGTCAACGTCCGAACCCGCGAAGGTGAAAACCTGGGCGTAATGAGCGTTGCTGAATTTATCACATTAGTAGAGACAGCCGTCACCGAAAAAGGCCGACACAATCAAAAAACAGCTCAGGAGTAATACCTATTAAACAGTCAAACCGTTTGAACATCAACGAAGATATTAGCGTCAAAGAAGTCCGTCTGGTTAAAGAAGATGGCGAACAAATGGGCGTGGTCGATATCGATACCGCGATGAAAGCGGCCCGTGAAGACAATCTAGATTTGGTCGAGTTAGTCCCTGATGCCAAGCCACCAGTATGCAAAATCATGGATTATAAACATTTCCTCTATGATCAAAAGCAAAAGGCTAAAGAAGCTAAAAAGAACCAAAAGCAAACTCAGCTCAAAGAGATGAAACTGCGTCCTAGTACTGAAGAAGCCGATTATCAGGTCAAACTGAAAAAGATCGTCAGTTTCTTAGTAGACCAGGACAAAGTTAAAATTAGCATCCGCTTCCGTGGTCGTGAGATGGCACATCAAGATATCGGTCGTAAGCAGCTCGATCGCATCATTGAAGACACCGCTGATATCTCAAACGTCGAACAATACCCAAAAATGGAAGGTCGACAAATGGGTATGCTACTAGGACCTACGAAGAAAAAATAGGCAGACGGTAAATTTTAGTCACAACAACAACCTATTTGTATTTTTTGACCATCAATATGCCGCGGGATATTGATGGTTTTTTGCCATATGGCTTGTACTAAGCGTTTTTAATTCTTGTATAACCTTTATCTGGTATTACTTTTATCCAGCATTGCTTTACAAAACCAACCTTCATTAGCATCTAAGAACACGATAATCTTAATCATTGCTTAGTATTCATCTACTACTATTAAACTGACGGTCACTGTATTCCGTTTTAGTCGTTCAGTTTAAATCAATAGTTTGCTTAGATTAATACCACATACTAAATCAATAATCCTTTGCTCTCAGTATAAGAGTACCTTCAATAAAAACAAACACAATAAGCATTCGTAAAATCAAAAAAAACAGCCAAAATTTCAATAACTATAGGAAAGTTTATGCAAGAGCTGACCCCACCAGAAAACGCTAATGTCCCAAGCATTTCGCTAACACCACCCGCAGCAGTAAAAGAAGTACAAAAAAGTGAGGCGGATCAGATGGTCACGCTAGACGAAAGCCAAATTCCAGAGCTCGATGCCAAAGTTGATGCTTTTGTAGATCATGTCCTTACTAGCTCTGTTCACAGTCCTGAATTTAAAGAAAACGTGCAATCTATCCATAATTTAGGTAGTAAAGAGATACGTGAATCCGCGCAAATCTCCAATCGGATGTTAGAGCTACCGGCTAAAAGCCTTAATGATAGCTTGTTTGATAACTCGCCAATTGCAAAGTCGCTGACTGAGCTGCGTGGTATCGTCGAGGACTTAGACCCCAGCAAAAAAGAGTTGACCAGCTCACGCAAATTGTTTGGTTTGATTCCTTATGGCAATAAAGTACAGGATTACTTTCGCCAGTATGAATCAGCACAATCACACATCAATGCGGTAGTGACCAGCTTATATAACGGTAAAGATGAGCTACTTAAAGACAATGCGATGATTGAGCAAGAAAAAGTCAATATGTGGGACTTGATGCAGTCTATTCGTCAATATGTCTACGTTGGCAAAAAAATTGATGAGCAGCTTGAACAAAAAATTTATGCGATTGAAGACACTGATCCTGAAAAAGCGCGTATCATTAAAGAAGAAATGCTGTTTTATGTCCGCCAAAAAAACACAGATTTTTTGACCCAATTAGCAGTCAATGTGCAGGGCTATCTAGCCCTTGATACTATTCGTAGAAATAACTTAGAGCTAATTAAAGGGGTGGACCGAGCCACCACTACCACCGTCTCAGCTTTACGTACAGCGGTGATCGTGGCTCAAGCAATGACCAACCAAAAGCTGGTGCTTGATCAAATTACAGCGTTAAATAAAACCACCAGCAGCTTGATTGAGTCTACTTCTGCGATGCTCAAGCGTCAGTCGGGTGAGATTCATGAGCAAGCAACTAGCAGTACGATTGAGCTTGATAAATTACAAAATGCCTTCAATAACGTCTATGACACTATGGATATGATTAGTAACTATAAGATTGAAGCGCTAGAAAATATGAAGCAAACCGTCAATACTTTGACCACAGAAGTGGATAAAGCGCAAAAATATTTAGATAAATCGAACCAGACTACGGTGCTTGAAGTCTCGAAAGAATTGGACAGTAAAAAGGTAACGGATAAGTCCAATTCTGGTAATATTGATATTTAAAGTGCTTTTATAGTAGTTATTGAGCGAACGACATAATATATATCAACGGATGCCTATAAGTCCTTTGACGCAAGATATTGCTGCGGCATTCGTGTCAAATTACGTTGTTCGTGTTAAGATAGTCCCTATTAATAATTTTAAAAAACAGATACGGTATTTTATGAGTTGGAATGATCCAAACGCCTCGGCTGAAGCACAAAAATATGACAACCCTGTTCCCAGTCGCGAGCTGATATTAAGTACGATTAACGAACAGGGTGAACTCACACATCAACAGCTGGCAAAAGCTTTTAACATCGATGATCCTGATCAGTTCGATGCTCTAGGCAATCGTCTAAAAGCAATGGCTCGTGATGGCCAAGTTAATCACGACGGCCGTCCTTATCGCTATCGCACAGTGACGCAACAGGATGTCGTCAGCGGCACAGTGTCTGCCCATGCCAAAGGCTTTGGCTTTGTACTGTTAAGTGATATGCCTGACTTATTCTTGCATGAAAAGCAAATGCGCTGGGTATTCAATGGTGATAAGGTCAATGCTATTGGCACGTCGACCGATAACCGCGGACGTACCGAAGGGCGTATCGTTGAGGTTACTGAGCGTCACCAAAACCAGTTTATCGGTACGCTTGCTCAAGACGAAGACGGTTATTGCGTCGAGCTGGGTAGCCCCAACAATCATCAGCCGATTACGGTTACTAATGACAGTGTGCAAGCATTGGGAGCCAAGCTTGGTAATCCAGTTAAAGTCGATGTGATCGATTGGCCCAATCAGCACGAGTTTGCCACCGGCAAAATCACTGAACTGCTTAATGATGACAATGACCGTGAATTAATTATTGAGACTACTCTACTCAACTACGATATTCCTTCTGAGTTTAGCGAAGCGGTACTTAAGCAAGCCAATGACTATCAAGAGCCAACCGAAAAAGACTTAAAAGGTCGTACTGATTTACGTGAATTACCGCTAGTTACTATTGATGGTGCAGATGCACGTGACTTTGATGATGCGGTATTCGCTGAAAAACGCAGTGGTGGTAACTATCGCGTATTAGTTGCTATTGCTGATGTTAGTTATTATGTGACGCCAAAATCTGCGCTCGATCAAGAAGCTTATGAGCGTGGTACGTCAGTATACTTCCCGCATCGCGTAATCCCGATGCTACCTGAAGTATTGTCAAATGGTCTGTGTTCATTGAACCCTGACGTTGATCGTTTGTGCATGGTTGCGGATATTAAAGTATCACGCGCTGGTAAAGTCACTGGTTATGAGTTTTATCCAGCGGTTATGAATTCACAAGCGCGTCTAACTTATGACCAAGTGAACGATTATTTTACCAATCCAAAAGATGACAGCATTCCTAAGTCGTTGACTGATAATAAAGCGGTCAAGAAATCTGTCGATACTTTGCATCAACTATATGACCTTCTCCTCAAAAAACGCGAAGAACGTCATGCGATGGAATTTGAGACCGTTGAAACTTATATCAAATTCGATGAAAAAGGGGGTATCGCGGCTATCTTACCGCGTACTCGTGGTGATGCACATAAGCTTATTGAAGAGTGCATGCTGCTTGCCAATACTTGTGCGGCAAACTTTGCGCTCAAACATGAGCTACCCGTCCTATATCGTAACCATGATAAACCTGACGGCGAAAAGTCAATGCGTATTCATGAATTCGCGAAGAACTTTGGCCTAAGCTTTCCTGAAGAGAACCCAACGCAAGCGGATTATCAGCACATTATTGAAGCCACCAAAGACCGTCCTGATGCCATCAGCGTCCATAGCATGCTACTGCGTTCTATGATGCAGGCAAAGTATGCACCTGATAATATCGGTCATTTTGGCTTAGCATATGATGAGTACAGTCACTTTACCTCACCGATTCGCCGCTATCCTGACTTAATGTTACACCGTGCTCTTAAAGCCAAAGTGACTAATAGTAAGCAGCCGGACATGGAGTTCTCTCTTGAAGGTGCTGGCACGCAAACGTCAGATACCGAGCGACGCGCTGAAAAAGCTTCACGCTATGTAGAATCATGGCTCAAATGTCATTACATGAAAGACCATGTTGGCGAGGAGTTCGATGGTGTGGTCACAACTGTGACTAACTTTGGTCTATTTGTAACATTAAAAGACCTCTATATTGATGGTCTAGTGCATATCTCTAACGTTGGCGATGACTTCTTTGTTTATGACGAAAGGCAACAACAGCTGGTCGGTAAAGACAAAGGCACATTATTTGGGCTTGGTGACTCTGTACGAGTTAAAGTCGCTGGTGTTAATATGGACCTGCTACAGATTGACTTTGATTTGAAGGCTAAGCTGCAATCTAGTGAGATGAACCAAACCGAAGCTAGCCCAGCTAAGAAAAAACGTCGCCGTAGTGGTAGTAACAGCAACGGTAATAGCAAAAAAGACTAACGCAATTTGAATACTAAAATGTAATAAGAAAGGCTAACGATATCGTTAGCCTTTCTTTTTGCGTCTGATTATATGTGTTTGGTTTTGTGCGTCTAACTTTATATAAACTGGAGTTACTACTGCGCGCTGTCCATTTGCTCAAGGCGTTCTTTATCAACTTGCTGGGCTCGATCTATCTGAGTAGTTGCATTGTCAATTATGGCTTTAGGTTGCTCACCTAAAGGCTTGCTGGCCACATCTACCGACTGATTTGAGCTGATATCAGGCTCATTTACAGCAGCATCGGTAGACTGTACTGGCAGGTCATTATTAACCGCAACCGCTCTATTTTGCTCATGACGGCTGCCATTAATCATATTAAAACCTAGTAACAAGACTATGCCCGCCAACGCGAAGACAATCAGATGTTTTGCTTGCATAGTGACTCTCTCTAATGTTTGAGACATCATTTCCAAGATTATTCTTGAATATTGAATGCTATGCTAAGTTCGTTGCATTTTTCATGCCTACTCTTGCGGACTATTTTTATCCAATAAATCAGTCTCATCAGAATTTTCGGCAATCTCTTGTTCAACTTTCTCCATCAGCTTTTCATCGGGACGCGCATCAAGTACGTCATCGGCATCACGCCCTTGTAAGATATGTTTCGCGCGCGCTTTGGCCTGCTTTTTATCGTTATCATCCACTGTGTTCTCATTATGTGCCTCATCCACCTGTGCAGGTGTAGCCGATGTAACAGTGATTTCAGGACTGGCCTTACCCGTACTATTAATATTTTGCATATGCTCAAAGGCTTTTTCTAACTTGTGATTAAAACGTAGTCGGTAAATAGGTTCAGGTAAGCTGAAGCCTTCATTCTCTAAAGCGTGCTTAGTTTCACGAATGGCAATACTGCGTGCTTTCAAAAAGTCGGTCTCTGATTGGTCGACCCACACTTGAAACTCAAGAACAATGTTGGAGTCGCCAACCTCAGTGATAATTGCAATGGCCTTGGGCTTCGCTAAGACAAAATCTAACGTGCATATTGCATCAAGGCCAACTTTGATAGCTGCAAGTGGATCATCATTAGCATCCACGCCCAACTCGAAAGTAAAGCGGCGTTCAGGGTTTTTGGTATAATTTAATATCGTACTTTTAAAAACTTCAGCGTTAGGTATACGCAGCTGATTACCATCTAAGGTCATTAAAATCGTTGCCCTTGAAGTCAAGCGTACCACAATACCTTCTTGCCCATTAATCACAATTTGATCACGCGCGCGAAATGGCTGACGGATACTGAGCATCAAGGAGGCAATGTAGTTTTCAATAGTATCTTTTACCGCAAAACCGACGGCGATACCAATGACACCAGCACCACCAAGTAGTGTTCCCAAAATGGTTTCTGCGCCAATCAAACTTAAAGCTAAAATTAAACCGACAATAATAAATATTACTTTGACCGTTTGTGACAACAGTTCAGCCACGAATGGATTGGGTGTCAGGTGCTGCCACATTTTCTTTCGGTTGGACAACCAACTGCCGAACCAGGTAACCATACCGAAAATGATGATGCCGACAAAAAGCAACGGCAAGGCTTTGATTAGCGTTTTGCCCTGATTTTTTAAACCTTGATATACAGTGGTAACGTTGTCTTGTACATCTAGAGTACGATCGATTTTGTCATCTACGGTAACGACGTCAGTCAAACGATTCGTAAGATTGATAGCCTGTTGAGCTTTTTCCTCGTTTGGTGTCTCGCCGGTTAAAGTCACCACGCCTTGAGTGACGCTGACATTAACAGTTTTTAAACCTTCAATTTCAGAAAAAATACCACTGATACGTTGACGAATGTCATCGTCTTTTTGCAGCGTGGGTGTGGTTTCAATCTGGGCGTTATTGGTGCTCTCACCACTTATGCTAGGCGGCGGCGTAGTTGGCGCAGGCGATGTAGGTAATGCGCTGCTATTTGAAACATTATTAGTAGGGTCTCCACTAGAAGAGCTGTTAGCCGAATCGTTAGAAACACTAGGTGGCGTGGTTGGCTCAGCAGTTAATTGGGTACTTTCTATCTCCAATACGTTTACTACGCCTGCCAGTTCCTCACCCGCTGCGTAAACTGGCAGTCCATAAAAGAAGCTTATAAGCAATAAACATTGACCCCACGCAAGCAATTGCCTGCGTATAGAGTGGTGGTCAAAATAAGCGGTCATAAGCATCCTTTATTAAGCGCTATTGAAATGATAAGCTGGGTCAACTTACCTGTCTATTTGTTACTGTCCAAATAGCTTTGTGCCTCACCGAGATCTAACGTGCCCTCATAAATGGCACGACCAGTGATAATACCTTCGATACAGTCGCCATAAGGCTTAAGTAATTTGATATCTTGCATATCAGTGACGCCACCTGAAGCAATGACGGGTAGACCACCTTCACGCGCTAGAGTAACCGTTTGCTCAACATTGACGCCTTGCATCATGCCATCACGAGCAATATCAGTATAGACGATTGAAGATACACCAACATCAGCAAAGCGCTTGGCAAGTTCTGTTGCCTTAGTATCGGTGACATTTGCCCAACCATGAGTGGCCACCATGCCATCTTTAGCATCGATACCAACGATAATATGTCCGGCAAATTCGCGGCAAGCCTCAGCAACGAACGCAGGATCTTCGACCGCCTTAGTACCGATGATAATATAGGTCAAACCAGCGGTGATATACTGCTCAATGGTATGCATATTACGGACACCGCCTCCAAGCTGGATAGGCAGCTTAGGAAAAGCTTTGGCAATATCATGAACCACGCTTTTATGAACCGGTACACCATCAAATGCACCATTTAAATCAACCAAATGTAGCCGCCGTGCGCCTTCTTTTACCCAGCGCGCTGCTATCGCTACTGGGTCATCAGAAAAAACCGTATCATCTTCCATACGGCCTTGTTTTAATCGCACACACTTACCATCTTTTAGATCAATAGCTGGAATAATGACAGGCACAGCACACATATAGCACTCCTTATAAAACGAAACATTAAAAACAGTTGTAACAATAAGTTTGACAATAAAACAATGATTGAAAATACCACTTAAAAAGTAATTTAACCTATAAAAGCGGTCAAAAATTAGAGAGAAACTTTGGCTAGTACATTTGATCGATACATAACGCCAATAGTCTTAAAATCAGACACTCATAACTATAAGTTTTAACGTCTAGGATTGTCACTAATATTAGGTAAATTCAGTTACTAACTGGCAATTTTAGGTTAATTTAGCGTATAATCCTAGGTAAATTTGTATTTGTTTCTATGTAATAACACCCGACCGTTTTGTATCTACAGATGGTTTGACGATGTTTTGCGGTTAGAATATGGTAAATAATGGGGCTGCATTGATCGTCATGTTACCTATATGTTTGATAAATGGATGACCTCACATGTGAGGTGTTTATAGATGCTATCATAGGTCACTAAACTACGCTTAGATACCTTTTCATAAGGCATCAACAAGCCATTCACCACTCACTTAATTAGTTTGTCGTTTTACTAATTTATTACCTATTTAGACGGGTAATTACTTGGTTATATCAACATTTAACCCCATATCAATTTTACTGAATAGCTCTAATTAAATCACACTGGTATTACAATTCTTGTATTTGTTATAGAAGGTATGATGGGACTGACTTCTACTATAGTTAATAGCTTTTGATTTTGACTACAGTTAGAGAGTTTTATCATGCATCCTGGTAGCCAGTCGCCACTTTGGTAATTCGAATAAGACATTAACGTGTTGTTAAGGAGTCTAAGGTCAGCGTTAATACTCTTATTAGCAGTCATAATCAAGCGGTGTTTTTAAAAACCTTTACCTTTGTCCTGCTATAGGGAATAGAGGGTTAAGTGCTTTTAATGACGCTGAGGTTCATGCTGCCGATATACCAAACAGGACGTCTGGTATCGTTTTAGACTATGGACTAAGTTTTCGCTTATGATTACCATCAAAAAAGGTTTGGATTTGCCTATCACTGGCGAGCCCTCCCGCGAGATAACTGAGCACAGACCCGCACATGTGGCACTCGTTGGCTGCGATTACGTGGGAATGAAGCCCACGATGAACGTCAAAGAAGGTGACATCGTAGCCAAAGGTCAGCCCGTTTTTGAAGACAAAAAACGAGTGGGTGTTATCTCTACTGCTCCTGCTGCTGGCAAAATCGTTGCTATCAAACGTGGCGAACGTCGTGTGTTCGAAAGTCTGGTGATTCAGGTTGATCCAAACGGTGAAGAAATAGATTTTCAGCGCTATGACTCACAGCAACTTGCTGACTTAGACTCTGAAATCGTTGAAACCCAACTGCTTGCCTCTGGTGAGTGGACCGCATTTCGCACGCGTCCCTTTAGCCGCTCCCCTGATATCGGTGCCCGTCCGCACGCTATCTTTGTCACTGCTATGGATACCAATCCATTAGCGTTTGACCCTATACTGCTAATCAATGAGCAGATAGAAGCGTTCAATGACGGCTTAGCCGTACTATCAACCTTAAGTCCAAAGACCTTTGTTTGCCACCATGGTGATGCCCAGCTGACGCCAGTACCGAAGACGGCTACTAATAATGTCACTGAATATCATAGCTTTTCTGGTAAGCATCCGGCAGGTCTTGCGGGCACGCATATTCACTTTTTGCATCCCCTTAATCGCGGCGTGACCGTATGGACAATTGGTTATCAGGATATAATTGCTATTGGTAAATTGTTTACCACGGGTCATTTATATACGCGCCGCCTACTAAGTTTGGCAGGCCCTGCGGTCAAGAACCCACATCTGATTGCCACTGAGCGCGGTGCTGACATTACAGCTTTGACCAAAGGTCAGTTACTCGAAGGCGAGAACCGTATCATTTCAGGTTCGGTACTGTCGGGCCGTCAAGTATTTGACAACAGCTCCTATCTTGGCCGTTTTCATGATCAAATCAGTGTGTTGTCTGAAGGACATGAACGTCCCTCATTTCATTTCTTAAGAGCCGGTAAAAACCGTTTCTCTAAACTGCCTATTTATATCTCCCATTTCTTTAGTAATAAAAAGTATGACTTTACTACGACTACTAATGGCTCACCGCGCGCTATGGTACCGATTGGGGTTTATGAAAAGATTATGCCGCAAGATTATCTACCAACGCAGCTTTTGCGTGCACTAATTATCGAAGACATTATCACCGCGGTTGACTTAGGTGTCCTTGAACTGGACGAAGAAGATTTAGCCTTGTGTACCTTCGTTTCTCCTGGCAAATATGAATACAGTGATATTTTGCGTGATAACTTAACGCGTATCGAACTGGAGGGCTAACCACGATGAAATTTTTACACAACATGTTCGATCGTATGGAGCCGTCCTTTACTAAGGGTGGCAAACACGAAAAATACTATGCTCTCTTTGAGATGTTTGATACCTTTTTACGTCAACCAGACTCAACGACTTTTACTTCATCACACGTGCGTGACGGTATCGACCTTAAGCGTATTATGATCACCGTATGGATGTGTACCTTCCCAGCCATGTTTTGGGGTATGTACAACGTCGGTCATCAAGCATTGACTGCCATAGCAGAACTGGGTCTACAAGCTGATGGTTGGCGTACTGTCGTCACCAGTATGGCAGGCTATAATCCAGATAGTATCTGGGCTTGCTTTGTCTATGGGGCCATGCAGTTTTTACCGATTTATATCGTCACTTTTGCAGTAGGTATTTCCTGTGAAATTATCTTTGCCGTAGTTCGCGGTCATGAAGTGAACGAAGGCTTCTTTGTGACCTCAGTACTATATGCGTTGATTATGCCGCCAGATATTCCATTGTGGCAAGTCGCCTTGGGGATTATCTTTGGGGTAGTCGTGGCCAAAGAGGTATTTGGCGGTACCGGTAAAAACTTCCTGAACCCTGCCCTATCGGGTCGTGCGTTTCTATATTTTGCCTATCCTGCCTATATGTCAGGTGACTCAGTATGGACCGCCGTTGATGGCTTCTCAGGAGCCACACCACTTGGCTTAGCGGCTCTTGGGGTGACACCAGACAAATTCGTTGATATTTATGGTCAGGCGATTACTTGGAGCGATGCCTTTTTTGGCAATATCCAAGGGAGTATTGGTGAAGTATCGACCTTTGCTATTTTATTTGGTGCCGCTGTTCTACTGTGGACGCGCATTGCCTCATGGCGCATCATGTCAGGTTGTGTCATTGGTCTGATTGCTACTTCACTTATCTTTAATATGATTGGTTCTGAAGACAACCTTATGATGAATTTGCCGTTCTATTGGCACTTAGTCATTGGAGGTTTTGCGTTTGGTGCGGTGTTTATGGCAACCGACCCTGTGTCAGCTGCCCATACCAATAAAGGCCGCTGGGCTTATGGTATCTTAATCGGCTTTATGACCGTATTAATTCGGGTAGTCAACCCAGCATTCCCAGAAGGCATCATGCTCGCTATTCTTTTTGCCAACTTATTTGCCCCATTGTTTGACTATTTTGTCACCCAAGCAAATATCAAACGCCAAACAGCACGGAGGGTTCGCTATGTCCAAGCCCAAAAGTAATAATATGAAAACCATCAGGGTGGCATTGACGCTATGCTTGGTGTGTTCCGTATTGGTTTCAGCAGCAGCCGTCGGTCTCAAGCCGGCGCAAATCGAAAACGCTCGTTTGGACCGTAATAAAAACATCTTGGTAGCGGCAGGTATGTTTGACCCAGATTCTGATACCAATGAAGATGTCGCTGAGCGTTTTAAAAACTTCGATGTTGAAATCGTGAACTTAAATAAAGGCAATTACTTAGATGATGACGCGCTAAAGGCAGTCGGTATTGCAGATCGTAATACTTATGATGTCAATCAGGCGACTAAAAATCAGGCACTGAGCGTAGATTTAGGGGATAACGATCCGGCGAGTATTGGTCGTAAGCCTAAATACGCTAAAGTCTACGTAAAAAATGACGATGCTGGTCAACCTGAAATGGTGGTACTGCCAATTCAAGGCTATGGCCTATGGGGCACTATCTATGGTTTCTTGACCCTTGAAGGCGATATGAATACTATCAAAGGTATTAGCTTTTATGAGCATAAAGAAACCCCGGGCTTAGGGGCTCGTATTGAAGAGCCAAAATGGCGCGCGATGTGGCAAGGTATCCACTCTTATGATGAGAGCGGTGCTGTTGCAACGGGTGTTGCTACTTCAGGTTCAAAAGAAAATTGGGTCGATGGTATCAGTGGTGCAACTCTGACCAGTCGTGGCGTCAGTAACATGATTCAGTTTTGGTTGGGTGAGCAAGGGTACAAGCCTTATTTAGATCATGTGCGTGAAGAAACCGGTCAGACGATTGACAATACTGACGTACAAGCAAAGCAAGTCTCATATAAAAATCTAGGTCAAAGCTCATATCAAAACTCACATCAAAACTCACGTCAAAACCTAGCTCAACAACAGACGCATCCCGTAACCGAGCTGGCATCTATAGCACCAGCAGCAAACGGAAAGGAGGCTTAACGTGGCTGATACAAAAAGTATTTTAGTTTCACCTATTTTTGATAACAACCCTATTGGCTTGCAAATATTAGGTATTTGTTCGGCATTGGCGGTGACCACTACCGTAGTTAATGCGTTGGTCATGAGTGTGGCGTTGACCTTGGTAACCGCATTTTCGAGCTTCTTTATCTCGATTATTCGTAAACAAATTCCATCAAGCATCCGTATTATTGTGCAGATGACTATTATTGCCTCTTTGGTTATCTTAGTCGACCAGGTATTAAAAGCGGTGGCTTATGATGTGAGTAAAGGACTGTCAGTATTCATAGGTCTGATCATCACTAACTGTATCGTGATGGGCCGTGCAGAAGCCTTTGCTATGAGCAATCCACCAGTACCCAGCTTTTTAGATGGTATTGGTAACGGTCTTGGCTACTCTGCAGTCCTATTATTTGTGGCCACTATTCGCGAAATATTAGGCTCAGGCAGCTGGTTTGGTATCACCCTATTACAACCAGCTACTGATGGTGGCTGGTATGTACCAAATGGTCTATTACTGTTGCCACCTTCAGCGTTCTTTATTATTGCGATGTTTATTGTCATCGTGCGCATTTGGAAACCAGAACAGGTTGAAGAGGCTGAATTTGTAATGAAGCCGCAGTCTAAAGGCATGGCACATGGAGGGGGTCACTAATGGGACATTATGTTAGTTTATTTATAACCTCAGTCTTTATCGAAAATATGGCACTGGCCTATTTCTTAGGCATGTGTACCTTTTTAGCGGTATCGAAAAAAGTTTCAACGGCTATTGGTCTTGGGGTCGCAGTGATCTTTGTTATGGCACTCACTGTACCATTGAACAATTTGTTATTTCAGTTCATTCTAAAAGATGGCGCGCTAGCATGGGCAGGTTTTCCTGATATCGATCTCAGCTTTTTAGGCTTGCTCAGTTATATCGGTCTTATTGCTGCTGTGGTGCAGATTTTAGAGATGTTCCTAGATAAGTTTGTCCCAAGTTTGTATAACGCGCTTGGCGTATTCTTACCACTAATAACCGTTAACTGTGCCATCTTAGGTGGTGTACTATTTATGGTTGAGCGTGACTATAACTTTGGTGAGTCTGTGGTATATGGCTTTGGCGCAGGCTTTGGTTGGGCACTTGCCATCACGGTATTGGCCGGTATCCGTGAAAAGCTCAAATACTCAGACATCCCAGCCCCGCTACGTGGTTTGGGTATTACCTTTATTACGGTTGGTCTCATGTCACTTGGCTTTATGTCGTTCGGTGGTATGTCAATTTAGGCCGCTTTGCTCAAAACCATACTCAGTTATTTGACCTAATTAATTCATTTATTCGGTAGAGGTTCGGAACCATTTATATTGACCCGCACCCCTACCCCATAGATTAAGGATACATATCATGGATTATGCTACAGCGATTGGTGGCGTTGCTATGTTTACCTTGATCATCATGGGCCTCGTCGCTATTATTTTGGCGGCGCGCTCAAGACTGGTCAGTTCAGGCGATGTTACCATTCATATCAATGATAACCCCGACAATGACGTGGTGACGCCAGCAGGCGGTAAACTACTACAAACCCTTGCTAGTGAAGGTATATTTTTATCTTCAGCCTGTGGTGGTGGTGGTACGTGTGCCCAGTGTCGCTGCCGTGTTATTGAAGGTGGGGGTTCTATTTTACCCACCGAAGAAGGCTATTTTACCCAAGGTGAAATTCGCAATCATATGCGCCTTGCGTGTCAGGTCTCTGTCAAGCAGGACATGGAAATTGAGATTGAACCTGAATTCTTTGATGTACAAAAATGGGAATGTGAGGTTATCTCTAATGATAACGTCGCCACCTTTATTAAAGAATTGGTACTCAAAATTCCAGATGGTGAAGAAGTCAACTTCCGCGCGGGTGGTTACGTACAGCTGGAAGCGCCACCACATGAAGTGCATTATAAAGACTTTGATATTGATGAAGAATACCGAGAAGATTGGGAAAAGTTTGGCATTTTTGATTATGTCTCAAAAGTTGATGAGGAGGTCATACGTGCCTACTCAATGGCCAACTATCCAGAAGAAAAAGGCTTAATTAAGTTTAATATTCGTATTGCTTCTCCGCCGCCACGTGGCCCTGACGGTATTCCACCGGGTAAAATGTCTTCGTGGACCTTTAGCTTAAAGCCAGGCGATAAAGTCACCGTATCTGGCCCTTATGGTGAGTTCTTCGCCAAAGAAACCGAAGCTGAAATGATCTTTGTCGGTGGTGGTGCTGGTATGGCACCGATGCGCTCACATATCTTTGATCAGCTTAAACGCTTAAACACGGATCGTAAAATCAGCTTTTGGTATGGTGCCCGTTCTATTCGCGAGATGTTCTATGTTGAGGACTATGACCAACTGCAAGAAAACTTTTCTAACTTCCAGTGGCATGTGGCCTTGTCAGATCCATTACCAGAAGACAATTGGGATGGCTATACGGGCTTTATCCATAATGTCTTGTTAGAAGAGTATCTTAAAGACCATCCAAACCCAGAAGACTGTGAATATTACATGTGCGGACCCCCAATGATGAACGCGGCGGTAATCGGTATGTTACACAGCTTAGGCGTGGAAGACGAAAATATCGCGCTTGATGACTTTGGTGGTTAAGCTAGTTTTTTAATACATTTTTATTATTTTATTTAAATTGGCATCGATAAGATGTCCATTTTTTTTGGAACTTTACATCACCTTGAACTTATTGTTAACATCCCATATTGCTTAAAATGATTAATTTTTAAAATTTTTCCATATAATCATTTTGGCTATTTTGGATGTTTGCTTTCAATTGCGGATTATAGTATGAAACTTAGTATGTTTACAGGAGCTATGGCTTCTATATTGGCCGTTTCTGGGTGCACAACTGATCCTATGTATCAGCGTACATTGCAAGTACAACAGCCTACATGGCAAAAAGCAGGTATTTCTAAGGGTGATACAAACAACGCCATACAAAAATGCCGCTATGACATTGGTATGGCAAACATAAGCGCTGAGAGAGAAAATACTTTGCTAACTGCCTGTTTGGAGTCAAAAGGCTACCGCTACACAGATAGAAGAGTTGCTGGAAGCCAGTACCTATAATATATATTTCTATAAAGTTATCCTTATAAAAAATTGAGGTATCAAATAAGATGCCTCAATTTTTTATTGCCTTTAGGTTGACTACAGTATGCTGTTTAGACCATAGTTTGAAATAGTATAAATATTTTGAACTTGCAATAAACCAGCTAAAATATATACCAACTTCTAATTAGATAGGAAAGGACTCTTATGAAAGCAAAATTTAAAGACCTAACCATTTGGATAACCGGTGCCTCCAGCGGTATTGGTGAAGCTCTGTCCGTTGAGTTTGCCAAACGAGGTGCCAGAATTATTTTGAGTGGCCGTAATAGTGAAAAACTAGAAGCGGTTAAAAATCAGTGCAAACAATCAAACAAACATATAGTTGTGCCTTTTGATATTAGTGATGCCGACCAAGCAAAAGAGGCTTATCGCTCTGTGAAAACGCAAACAGGAAAAATCGATTGGCTCATTAATAATGCTGGCGTCAGTCAACGCTCGTTAATCATGGAAACCACCGAGGAAGTTGAGCGCCAATTAATGGAGATCGATTACTTTGCGCAAACTCGTCTGACAAGGTTGGTATTGCCAGATATGATTGCTCAAGGACAGGGCAAAGTGGTGATGGTATCCAGTATAGCCGGCATGATCGGTACCCAATACCGTGGAGGATATGGGGCAGCCAAAGCCGCTATCCACATGTGGGTAGACAGTTTACGTGCTGAATTACACGATCAAGGGATAGAGGTGGCAAATATATTCCCAGGGTTTATCCAAACCAATGTATCCATCAATGCCTTAACGGGAGATGGTACGGCACAAGGCACTATGGATGACGCTACCAATAAAGGCTTAACCGCTAAGACCTTTGCTAAGCAAGTCAGCAAAGCATTAATTAAAGGTGAAGAATATATTATTGTCGCGGGTAGAAAAGAAAAGCTAGCTATGAGAATTAATCGAGTTTCGCCGCCAAAGCTTTATAAACTGATTCGCCGCTCTCAAGTCAAATAATTAAGTTGAATAGCCAAGTTAAATAATTGAAATAATCAATCTGCGACGAGCTTATTGTGATTAGGGCGTGTAAAATAAGCAGAATACATTTGCAATAACACTCCTTATTTTATACCTCCTACTTTGTATCAATAGTACTTATGACAAATTTAACGAAGTTCTCGCACGATAATACGCTTAGTAGCACAACCAATCACACAAGCAGTAATAAAACCATTTTTGCTGCTATTGGTGCTGCTTGTCTTTTGAGCCTTAGCGCTTGCCAGCAGCCTCCTGATTACAATTACCTGAGTGGCGAGACTATGGGCACCAGCTACCATATTAGTTATCAGTTGCCAGAAGACGCTGACGAGGCCGCTATCCAAGTAGCGATAGATGAGCGCTTACAACAAATTAATGACAGTATGTCGACTTATCAGGCTGATTCGACCATCTCGAAATTTAATCAGTTAGGAAAAGATACGCCGATCACTATTGATGCTGACTTTAGTCACGTACTGAGTGTCTCTCGGCAAGTTTATGAGCAATCAGATGGTGCATTTGATCCAACTGTTATGCCCTTGGTTGATACTTGGGGCTTTGGTAGCACCATGACGGTTGAACGTTTACAAAGTCCGCCAAGCACTGCTGAAATAGCTCAAGCGCTTGCCTTAGTAGATTTTGAAGGCGTGGTACAAAACGATAAACTCATCCATAAAACCAAAGACGGCATCGGGCTTGATTTTTCGGCAGTCGCCAAAGGTTATGGCGTAGATGTCATTGCAAATGTGCTCAAAGATCGCTACCAGATTCGTAATTATATGGTGGAGATTGGTGGTGAGGTAGCAACATCAGGGGTTAGCGGTCAGCAACAGCCTTGGCAAATAGCCATTGATGCTCCCATTGAGGGCAGTACCGTTAGCGCGCGCCAAACGATCGCCGCTATTCGTCAACCTATGAATAATGGCAATCAGATGCATCTGGCAACCTCTGGCAACTATCGCAACTCTGTTGTGTTCGCAGGTAAGCATTATAGCCATACTATTGATCCTACTACTGGCAAGCCCATCATCGGCGGTGCTCCCTCGGTAACGGTTGCGGCAGATTCAGTGGCAGTCGCTGATGCTTGGGCAACGGCATTGACCGCCATGCCTTATGCCAAAGCTTTAGCGACCGCTAAACAGCAAAAACTGGCGGCGCTGTTTGTCATATTGGCTGATGATGTCAAGCTAGATGCACCTGCTGACGATTTAGAGGACTGGATAATCATCCAGACCCCTGCGATGCAAGACCTACGGGCGGATAAGAAGCCTTCAGTGTAGATAATAGGCTACTGATAACAAACCGTTTGAACAAACGGGCAGGTCAAAATTTTGTTATACTATGAGAGAGTCATTGTTATTAGTGACTGTCTCATTTTTTTTAAACGAGGTCGCTCCATGTTTAGCCAATTACTTCCCATGCTTGCCATTACCTTTACCGTATTCGTGCTATTTTTTATCTTTATGGGTATTGGTTATATGTTCAAAAAACAACCGCTTAGAGGCTCTTGCGGTGGTGTTGCCAAACTAATGGGCAACGAAAAATGCTCTTATTGTGGCGATGACCCCAACAAGTGTGAGTCTACAGTTGCTGATCAGCAGATAGATGCTATTAAAGCAGCTCAATTGGGCAAACCTGCACTATAGTTTTTTGTTGTTCAGTAGTTGCTAACTTATAAGTCCAATCAAATTACTTTCAAAGGTGCTTTTTTATACTTACTAGCGTCTTTGAAGGTTCTATAGCTTGTCATAATGGCCGTTGGTTACCATACGCTGGTAGTACTCGTCTGCTGTTTGCTTTTATAATAGTGTTAGTTGTTATTCAATCCCTATTTAGACTAGATAAACCTTAGTTGCTTTCTGCGCCAGTTATCTTTCTAAAATTCTTTTATAAATATAAATATCGAATAAATTTATTCAAAAATTTTATTCAGTCTTTTATTATCCGCTTTCTACAAGCTCCACACGTTTTTTCTAATTCTGACTAAACTGTCAGTCACATTATGGGTGAAATTTTATTGGTGTTATTTTATGAGTGGCGGTTCTCCGGCGCTCTCTAATGATGTGTCCTTTTTCTTATTTTAATAGTCGTGCTGCTATGTCCACCCCTTCTGATTTGCATTCCAAGCAACGCTCGGATGCGCCGCAACCGTTTAATCTTCCTTCCTCTAAGTTCATTTTTTGGCTGGTACTAAGTGCCATGATTTTGCTGGCCACCAATATGCGCGCGCCCATTGTCGCGCTCGGCTCTATTGCGCCAGTAGTTCAAGAGGCGCTCAACATCTCTGAGACCCAAATCGGTTGGCTGGGTGCAGTGCCAATGCTGACCTTTGCGGTTGGTGCGCTCATTGCCCCAACGATTGGTAAGCGTTTTGGTCTTGAGAATACTTTAATTGCGATGATTGCACTCCTAACCTTTGGTATGGTTATCCGTACGGTCATTCCGACTTGGATTGGGTTTTTGAGTGGTACGGTGCTGTTGACCTTAGCCATCGGTTTTGCCAATACCTTAGCTGCGCCAGTGATTAAGCAGCGTACGCCTAATCAAATTCCGCTAATTACAGGTCTGTTCAGTCTGACCATGACGGTGAGCGCAGGTATAGTAGCCGGTGTGGTATTACCGCTATCTAAATATGTCGGCTGGCAATGGGCACTTGGCGGTTGGTCATTCTTAGGTATTTTTGCGATCATTATTTGGGTGTTTTTACGCCTGCGTTTGGGTTCGTCCAATCATCAGGCCGTCATCCCTATTCCGTCAGGATCTTCAAATATTTCAATGTGGCGGACGCCATTTGCTTGGCAGATTGCTATTTTCATGGGCTTGCAGTCGTTGTTATTCTATACCGTAGCCAGTTTTTTACCGTCTATTTGGCTGAGTAAAGGCCTATCTGCGGTTACCGCTGGGCAAATGGCTTCGGTGTTTCAATTTATGGCGCCAGTAGCCATTTTAAGCTTAACTTGGTTGGTCAATCGTGGTCGTCCTATTCAAGCATTGGCCGTATTTGCGGCTGTTTTAAACGTTGTTGGCGTATTGGGCATTACCTATCTGTCTGCTGATTTGGCATGGTTATGGTCAGGAATCATGGGCATTGGTTGTTCTGCGATTTTTACTTTGAGTATGATGCTATTTTCACTACGCACTTATACGGCCAATCAGGCCAGCGAGTTATCGGGTATGGCGCAAGCAGTCGGTTACATTATTGCGTTTTTTGGCCCACTCGGCACCGGTTGGCTACATGAAGCAACGGGCACTTGGGATTTACCGCTATTAATCATGTTAGTTTTGATGATTGGTAACGTTGCTATTGCATGGATGGTTAGTCGTCCGGTTATGGTCGATGGTAAGCGGATATAGGATATGTAGGGTTGTGACACATACGCTTATGTTAGTTGCAACAGACTAACTATTTACCTGTACTATCGGTCATCAATATTCGCTAAGATTGGGCTTTGATTGAACAGCGCATTATTTATTACCCTAAAGCTTGTTGAATAAGGCACGTTAAACATTCACAAACAGACTTCGTTGAATGCTTAACGTGCCTTAATATTTGCTACACTGGACTGCTTGTATATAGGACAAAATACCCATGATGAACCTCTTCCCTAGTTCAGCTAAGCGCTCGGCTATACAACGCTCTTATCATTATGCAGCGGTTGCGTTTCTGATGATAACGATGACACTGAGTGGTTGCCAAAAACAATCTGAATCAACTAACGCGACTGACAACCAAACTACCAATACTCAAGTTACGGTCAATCAACCGACGACTGAGACCTCGACTCAAACTGGCCAGCAAGAAAGCAGTGAGTCGCTGACCATATTGGCATTAGGAGATTCACTTACCGAAGGTCTTGGGGTGGCGAAAGAGGGTAACTATCCTGCTCAGCTACAAGCGCGTTTGCAAGAGTTGGGCTATAAGAATATTGAGGTTATCAATTCAGGCCTAAGTGGTGAGACCAGTACTGGTTTGGTTAATCGTTTGGACTGGGTATTACAGACTAAGCCTGATATTACCATCTTAACAATCGGCGCTAATGATGGCATTCGTGGTATTGATGTGGCAACTGTCGAAGCTAATATTCGCACCGCCGTTAAGCGTTTACAAAACAATGGCAGTCAGGTGATTTTAGGTGGTATGCAGATTTATGACAATTTAGGTAATGATTACGTCAAATCATTCGCGGCAATGTATCCGAGAATAGCAGAGGATATGAACGTAACGCTCATTCCATTTGTACTAGAAGGCGTGGCCGCTGATCCAAATCTCAATCAAGCCGATGCTATTCATCCGACTGCCGAGGGCTACACCATTATCGTTAATGATAATATATTGCCGATATTAAAACCCGAGCTTGAGAAAATAAAAGCGAATCAACAAGATTTATCAGTGCCAGAAAATACGTCAGCAAATACAAGAACAGCCACGCCAACTGAGACTCCGCAATGACCTCATTAGACTCAACCACTGCATCAGAAGCAGAATTAAACTCAGCATCAACTGGCAATGAAGCTCTACTTACCGCCTCACAATTAAATAAAACCGTGCATGTTGGTGAGCAAACGCTGTCCATTATCAAAGATGTAGATATTCATGTGAATGCTGGCGAGTTCGTGGTCATTATGGGTAAGTCGGGCTCGGGGAAATCTACTTTGCTAGGATTGCTAGCAGCTTTAGATTATCCCGATAGCGGGACAGTGATGTTAGCCGATCAAGCATTGAACACCTTAGACGAAGATGCCTTGGCCGTTATCCGCCAGCGTGATATGGGTTTTGTCTTTCAGTCGTTTCATTTATTGCCCACATTAACGGTAGCTGAAAACATTGCTTTCCCGCTTGATATTGCCCGCCGTCCTGATAAATTACGAGTGACTGAATTGATTGAAGCGGTTGGACTGGGTGATAGGCGTAACAGCTTGCCCAGCCAATTATCAGGTGGTGAACAGCAACGTACCGCAGTAGCGCGAGCACTAGTATCACGTCCAAAGATTGTATTTGCTGATGAGCCTACCGGTAATTTAGATGAACAAAATGCCAATCAGGTCATGAAATTATTATTAGATTTGAGGGAACAAGTTGGCTCCGCACTGGTAGTAGTGACTCATGATGCGACACTGGCTAAAATGGCCGATCGCGTGATTACCATGCACGATGGACGGATTCTAACCTAATGAATAATGAATCAATGGACAGTCGTTCACAAAAGCAGTTATCAAGACCGTCATCAGAGCCGTCAGAAAATAATAGTAGCGTTATTAACCGAGTATTTGGTCGCACCTTAGGATCGCAGGCGCTAAGCCGCAGTTGGTGGCGACGTTGGGTCTATCCAGTACTGTTCTTAATCACCCTAACGCTATCGCTGGCCACTTATCTAACCCTCGACTCCATCCAACAGTCGGTGAATACTTATATCAACGACAATCAGCGCGCGCTAGTTGGCGGTGATTTGATATTGTCTAGTAATCAAGACTGGCCAGCAGAAGTATTAACGCAAGTACAAACGGTCGCTGATACCCAAGCGGTCTACGACTATCAGTTTAATGCGATGATAGTGACTGATGAGCAGACCTTACTTGCGCGCGTTAAGGCCGTATCAGTTGCTTATCCATTATATGGAGAGGTAGAGCTGGCTTCCGGTCAACCGTTATGGCAAAAGCTGACTAAAGACAGCGTGGTGGTAGCCCCTGAAGTTCTTAGCAGTTTAAACGTAAGCGTCGGAGATCGTATCACCATCGGTGAAGCGCAATTTACTATTAGCGACGTGCTCACCAAAGAGCCGGACCGTCCGTTGACCGCCTTTGGATTTGGCGGGCGCGTGCTGATGCAACAAGATGCGCTTGCCGCCACCAAGCTATTAGGTCAGCGTAGCCGTATTAGCTATCGTATTGAACTGGCAGGTGACCCTGAGCTGATGGCGACCCAGCGTGATCAGTTGACACAGATAATCACTAACTATCCCGATATTGAGCTTTCCGATGCCGAGTCAGCGGATACCTCGGTCTCACGCATCTCCGACAATGTATTGATGTTTTTAAAGCTGTTGGTCATTGCTGTATTGCTGTTATCTGCTGTCGCTATGTATGGTGTGATTACTGCCTTTGTCACCAAGCAACAGTCTAATAACGCGATTCGCTTAGCTTTAGGTGAGCCTATTGGGTCACTCAAACGTAGCTATTATCGCCTGTTAATGGCAACGTCAGTCATTGCCTGCATCGTAGCAGTCATACTTAGTCTCGTTCTGCTTAAGGTCGGTCAGCCCTATCTGGCTGCTATTTTACCGGCAGATATTGGCTTGGCAATTAAACCTATCAGCGCGATTAAAACCATTGTAATCGCCTTAGTACTCACTTTATTAATTACTCAGCGCGGCCTTAGCGCGCTTAATGATACCAAACCTGCGACCTTGCTCAATCAAGGAGTCAGTCAACAATCACGCGAGCGGGCATGGTATCGACGCCTACCCTTATTGTGGTATGGGCTGATGTTAACAGGACTGTATGCATTTTTTGCCTACGAAGTTGGCTCGTGGACATTGGGCGCACAGCTGCTTATCGGCTTAGTCGGCTTCATTGCCATATTTTGGGCATTGGCACGCGGTTGGTTATGGCTACTTTCGCGCGTTGCAACGGCCTCAAAAATAAGCTGGATGCAGCGTATTGCTATCCATAATCTTGCCCGCAAAGGCAATCAATCTGCCTTATTCTTCGTTACTTTATCGCTATCGGTAGCGGTATTAACCCTAATCACTACCCTTAATCATAGTATTAATGCGCAGTTTGTGAACGCCTATCCTGAGGATTCGCCCAATTTATTCTTATTAGATATCCAGCGCGATCAACATAACGATATTGATACCTTAATTGGCGCACCGGTCAGCTATTATCCCGTTATTCGCGCGCGCGTGGTGACTGCTAATAACGTTCCTGCACAGGATATTGAGCCTGCTGAAGGCTTTGATGATCCTACGCGAGTATTTAACTTAAGCTATGCAGATACGGTAATGGATACTGAGTTTATTACTTCTGCGGTACAGGACAACTCGCTTTATGCGCCTGTTAAGAATCAACCTCTAAAAAATCAGCAACAAGACCAGCAAAAAAATCAACAACAAAGTCAGCAACAAGTACAGCCTCTATCCATCTTAGATACGGCAGCCAGTATGCTCAACGTGGAGATGGGCGATCAAGTGCGCTTTAATATTCAAGGTATTGAGATTGTCGGGCAAATTACCAGTATCCGCTCGCGCTATGAGCGTGGCCCAAATCCTTATTTTTATTTCTTATTTGAACCGTCAGTGTTGTCTAGTGCTCCGCAAATTCAATTTGCTACTACTCACGTGCCAGCAGATAGTATTCCAGAGCTGCAAGGCAAGCTGGTACGTCAATTCCCTGCAATCACCACTATTGATGGCACTGCCATTGCGGAACAAATCCAAGGGTTGGTCACACAAATGAGTCGTTTGGTTTATGTCTTTACCTTGTTGGCATTATTAACTGGCATTATGGTATTGATCAGCTCATTGTTATCTACTTCGCAAGATCGGATGCAAGAGAGCGCGTCGTTCCGGCTGTTAGGCATGCAAAAGCGAGACTTATATATGCTCAATATTCTAGAAATTGGACTATTAGGGGTTAGTGCTGCAGTGTTCGCCATCACAATCGCCAGCCTTGGCGCGTGGGCAGTGATTACCTACTGGTTTAATCTACAGTTTAGTATGCCGTGGGCGAGTATAGGTATTGGTTCGCTAGTGTTACTTGCCTTATTATTTAGCATCTCGATTGTTTACGTACGCTTAGTCATTGGGCGCGGGATTATGGCACGGGTGCGGGCGATGATTTAGGGTATGTAGCTAATCCTGCTATCCGTTATTGTCTGCTAGGCGAGGCGGTGGCTACGGTTTGGTGCGTCTCTTTCCCACGTAGCCACACCAAAACCTAGCCACCGCAACTCGCCTAGCCCGTCAGGATAACCGCTGCTATCAGGGCTAAACCGCGCCTCCAGTCGGCGTTGGGTTTGGAAAGAAGTAGATTTTAGGTTCGAGAATGTTGAGTTATTTCTTTCAGATTAAAAAGAAAGCATAGTCTACCTCTAACTACTGAAAATCACTTAAAGCAATCATCAAACTTTCTAAGTAGTTCGAATGTATTTATATACTTCACGCCTAATTCGCGACATAGATTTGGAATGATTATTTTCTTAGCTTGATCCGCATACTTTTCTTCAGTAACAATAGTAGAGCCATCTGTCATGGCTCTAGCGATTAGCCAAGGGTCTGCTGAATCTAGAAATTTCATATTTTTTTGATGATTTAGATCATACTGTGATTGGCATAAATTTACGATATGATCAAAGTTTTTTTGACATTCTTCATCACTTTCAGAATAGAAATAATCACTATGTTGTCTAACCCAAGTTGCTAGTTCGTCGCCATAATCTTTGAGTTCGTCATACACTGAGCGGATACTATATAGACTTCCTTTCCTCTCATGCTCGCGTAGCCAATTCCAAAACATTGGGCAGAAATCTAAACCATAATAGCGTTTGTTTGCTTCAAGAAATACATTCGTATCTAAAACGTATTTCATAATTGCATTCCCACTTTCTTAGCAAATAATTCAAGATTACTAGGCTTAATGCCCAATATATAGCCAGCATCTCTGTACAGCATCTTCCCTGAAAGAGACTGCGAAACAACCGCCTGTGATAGCTGTGAGCTTAGTTTGGAGTTTTTAACGACATAGTAACTAGGCCCACTATCACTCTTCTTTTTACTAGCTAAATAATCTTCACGAATTCTATAAATATAACTTTCATACTGTTGTTTATCTATATAACTTAAGGTGAGTGCTCTTCTAGCAATAACATGACGACTTACGTGAAAAGACTTTGCTAGAGTAGCAAATGCAACATCAAGACTAGTCTTACTAATACTAGTCCACTGTTTTACAAACTCCTTCTTAGACACTAAAAACTCTCCAGCAACCGCATTACAAAATTGCTCAGTAGGGTCTACTGAGGAAACGCTATTGTCAGAAACGCCTGACTCTCCTTTCAGAATATGAGCTAATTCATGAATCAAAGTAAATAGTTGAGCATTTAAGCTATCCGCAGTATTTATAAATATCAATGGCGCGACATCATCAGCTATAGCAAACCCGCGGAATTCTTCTATATTCAACGGTTTAGTATGATGACCTAAGTTACTGTCCTGTATTACCATTACTCCTAAGTTTTCAATGGACTTAACCAATTGCCGATAGTAGTCCTTAGCATCCTTAGGTTTATTAATCTTTAATTTTTCACTTAAGAAAGCAATCATTTCATTAAGACTTGCTTTGGATAAAGAACCTACATAAGCATTCTTTTCGACACTCTGCTCACTCAGATAGCTTCTATACCATTCTACTCTCTCTTGATTTAAGCGAACTATCTCTTTTAAGGCGTGGCTAGGCTCGCTTAATTCTTTACTATCTATGGTTCGTAAATCTGGAAGTGCAAGGTTATCTTCTCTTGGCACTTCATTTAAGAATAAGAAACCGAAAGGAATATTAGTAATTTTAGCAAACTGTTTAGCTTTACCAAAAGCTATATTAGCCTTACCTTGCTCAACTTCAGCCAGCTTTTCTTCTTTTATAGAAAGTTTTTTAGATATATCAGACATACTTAAGCCTGAGCGTTTGATAGCCCAGCTGACAATATCAGGATTTATTAGAGCATACGCCATGATAAACTCAATATAACTTAATATAACTTAGTGTAGTTACATTCTATCACCTTTTTAATTAAACTCGTTCTAAAAATATACCTGACAGTTATGATTTACTTATCTCAACCTTAAGTAAGCATAGGTTGAGTTATCAATAGTCGCCTTGAGAAGCGGTTTAGCCTCTAAAGTAACGGATATACTTATGTGACTGCTATCGCGATTAGCTGCATAAAATTTTAAGCCACAAAGAAACACCCTCTATTCATTTAGCAGACGTTCCTTTGTCATTCACCCTCAGATATAAAATTGAGCAATACTTCAATACGTTTAAACCAAGCTTGTAAGTGCGGATAATGTCCTAAGTTTAAACTGCCCTTACTCGACGTATGCTTATAGGCATATAAACGGATATCAGCCATGCGGTTTGCTTATTTTACAGTAACCATTTGCTATACTAGCGCCACTTTATCAATTAAATAACAACTTAAAACTTCACGGTAACTCTATGAAATTCTCAAAATTTGGCCAAAAATTTACTCAGCCGACTGGCATTTCTCAGCTTATGGATGATTTAGGCGATGCGCTAAAAAGCGATCAGTCGGTCAATATGCTGGGCGGTGGCAATCCTGCCCGTATTGATGCGGTCAATAAATTATTTCTACAGACCTATCAAGCGCTTGGTAATGACGGCATCGTAGATGAATCAAGCTCTGATAGCGCAAACAGTACCGCTATCAATAGCATGAGTAACTACTCTAATCCGCAAGGCGATGCTGATTTTATCGATGCGTTAGTTGGCTTCTTCAATCGTCATTATGATTGGAATCTGACGGCAGAAAATATCGCTCTGACCAATGGCTCACAGAATGCTTTTTTCTATCTGTTTAATCTATTTGGCGGCGCTTTTATAGATGAGCAAAACCAATCAGTAGATAAATCAATCCTACTGCCGTTAGCGCCTGAATATATTGGCTATAGTGATGTGCATGTCGATGGTCAACATTTTGCTGCGGTATTACCGCATATTGATGAAGTTTCTCATGATGGCGAGGAAGGATTCTTTAAATATCGAGTCGACTTTGAAGCGCTTGAGCAATTGCCCGCGCTCGTTGAAGGTCGTATCGGAGCGATTTGCTGCTCACGTCCGACCAATCCAACCGGCAACGTGCTGACCGATGAGGAAATGGCGCATTTAGCCGAGATTGCCAAACGTTACGACATACCCCTTATCATCGATAATGCCTACGGTATGCCCTTCCCTAACATCATCTATTCTGATGCGCACCTTAATTGGGATAACAATACGATTCTTTGCTTTAGCCTGTCTAAAATTGGCCTGCCCGGTATGCGTACGGGTATTGTCGTTGCAGACGCTAAAGTTATCGAAGCGGTCAGCGCGATGAATGCGGTGGTTAATCTAGCACCGACGCGCTTTGGCGCTGCGATTGCCACGCCATTAGTAGAAAACGATCGCATCAAGCAGTTGTCTGACGATGTCATCAAACCGTTTTATCAGCAACAAGCCACGCTAGCTGTGAAACTTTTGAAAGAGGCCTTGGGTGATTATCCATTGATGATTCACAAGCCTGAAGGGGCGATATTCTTATGGCTATGGTTTAAAGACTTGCCTATCACTACCACTAAGCTGTATGAGATTCTAAAGGAAAAAGGCACGTTGATTGTCCCTAGCGAATACTTCTTCCCCGGTGTCGATGTTGATAACTATAAACATGCGCATGAGTGTATTCGGATGAGCATCGCTGCTGATGAACAAACACTGATTGATGGTATTAAGGTCATTGGAGAAGTAGTTCGGGAGTTGTATCATGAGAGATAGGTTTTACTGTTTTTAGAATATACGTAAGGTAGAATAAGATCAAAGAGAAGAAGCTTTAGCTTTCTTGCTCACTGAATAGTACGCTTTACCAAAACCAGGAAATCTATGATGAATTATGACATACATATTGAAAACTTAGGTGCTATCGAAGAAGCTGATATTACTATTACGCCTTTGACTATTCTTGCTGGTGAGAATGGTACAGGTAAAAGCTTTGTGACTAAGTTTTTTTATTCAGTGTTCAATTCACTCGTCAGAAATGTTTATATTATGGGAGTTAGTAGTATTGGTGTCAAAATTCACAATACTATTAATAGTTTGCTTCAAAAGGAAAGATTCCTTGATGATGAAGAGTTATTTCTTGAAGTCTTTAAAGAATCTATTACTGAAACTTTTCCTCTTAGTAGCCAAGCGAGTTTTGGAATTAGCTCTTATGCCCCAGACGAGCTTATCAAACAAATATCTGATCACTTAGACTACTTCAAAAAAAATATTCTAACAAAGCTAAAAGAAAATGACGAGTCCAATACAGATCATGATGGACAACACTTTCTTTTCAATTTTTATAGTTTCTATGAAAGTATTATTACAGAAACAGAACTTCTCCTTTATTACTTAGAGAATCCTAAAGAAAGCTATACTAAACTTCTCAAAGATGAAGTAATAAACCAACTAAAAGAGAACTTTCAAATTTCTGAGCTAAAAAACCTCATTAAATTTAACTCTAATTTTTGTTTATTTAGTATTAAAAATACTTTGTCTGTAAAGATATTAAAAGACAACAAAATTGAAATAAACTTATTGTCTTTTCCATCATTCGCTAATCTCATATTCTTTGAGTCTCCAGTATATTGGAAGCTATTATCTGTCATTCCTGATGAAAAATTTGGATTAGACTTCAAAATGTATAGAGGAGTATCTAGTGAAACTCTTACAGGTGTGCCTAGGCATTTCCTAGATTTAAAGGATTTGTTGTTTACTAACTTTAAAGATGGTGAACGCCCTGACTTTATAATCAAATGTGCTGATGATCTAGAAAAACAGTTGCAAGGTAAATTTAAAGCAGCTAATAGCGACTTAATATTTGAGAACAATAAAGGTCAAAGTATTTCAAAAAGCTTGGTTTCTTTTGGTATGACTAACCTTGGCATTTTCCAAGCGGTATTAAGTAAGAATATTATCAATAAAGGTTCTTTTGTATTCATTGATGAGCCAGAGTCTAATTTACACCCCGAATGGCAAGCTATTTTAGCTAATGTGTTAGTAGAACTCGCTAAAAATGGTGTTTACATTATCGTTACTACTCATAGTAGTGACATGCTAAAAGCTTTCGAGATTAGTACCCAAGAGCAAAAAGTTAGTGAGGAATTATCTACTTATTATTTTCAACCCGATGGTAAATTGCTAGAGATGGACGATAAAATTCTATCCCCTATTGAGCAAGCGCGAAAGAAGCTTTTAGAAACTTATGAAAACTTAATGATTCGAGGCTATCTACTGTGAGTGAGGGCATAGATTTAGAGCCATTTAAACAGCTCATGCAACATAGTGATGGCGAATGTTGTAAGTTTTTCGGTTATAAGATAGATGAAGGTAACGGTTTAAGAGCACACCTTAGTTTCAATGAAGGTCAGATGAGCCAAGCAGACTACTTCTTGATTGATAAAGACTCTAATAAAGTACAGATTATAGAGTTGACTGATTTAACTGAAGATATTAGAGATTGTATTATCGCTGAATCAATACTCTCAGAAGACAATGCAAGCTTTGCAAAAATATTAGAAACAAGTCCAAAAAAAGCTAGAAAAATTATACAGCGTAGGATATGGGCAGAAGTGATTGCCGAGTTTAAAAACAAATGGATGGGTTCAATTGCTATTTTAGAACGATATTGTCGGAAAGATAATTATACTAACGACTTAAATTATCAAATGCTAATTATTCTAAAGTCCAATACTGACCCTAAAGAAATAGAGGTATTACGAAATAAATTAATAGGCATGATTGGTAGAGTGCCTATTTGTAATACTGATAACGTCGAGCTTTTGCTTCTTACTAAGTTATCTAAAAAATAGTGAAAAAATCAGGTCCAGTATTTATTGACTCCCTCTGATGCTTAAACTCATCTCAAAACAGACTAAACCAGTCTAGGGTCGTTGTTTCAGTAATCTGGTTGGTTTAATAACTGATTGAAAAATCTTTGTCCACATTGTGAGCGCATAGAGCACGTAAGAGAGCAGACAAGTATTGATAAGATCATGGATGCTGGCCTTTAGCTCTACGCTTCGTATCCCAGAGATACCTAACTCTGCAATAGTATGGCGGTTATCCAAATACTCGCCTAATAAGGCGATACAGGTCACCATGATTAAAGCGATAAATGACCTGATACTATACTTTCTGAAAATTGGACGAAGTAGGATTAAACTCAATAGATAAACGCTGATGCCCACATACATATGTAGGGCATCTTTTTCTAGTCCTGTGGCATTCATGATGCCTATCTTAAAGATATAAAAATCCACTGTGTTTTCCACATATAAGGGAATAGGGAATAGGGAATAGGGAATAACTAAGAATAAAAAAGAGTTTGCGACAATGCAAACTCTCTTGCGCGAGGGCAAAGCAGTGCTTTACTCCTTCCTCGCTCAGGTTACGCATTTGCTAACCCACCCTAATCCTGAAACCAAATGTTTATTCCCCGTTTATCTAAAGATCCCAATCTACGAAGTTCTTTAATAATTGCAGCCCTGCGGTATGGCTTTTTTCGGGATGGAACTGGGTGGCAAATAAGTTATCTTGCAAAATACTAGCACAAAACGGCTGCCCATAATCACAAATAGCGGCTACTTGTGAGCTGTCTGCTGGCTCGCAATAATAGCTGTGCACAAAGTAAAAATGCGAGTTGTCTTCAATGCCATGCCACAGTGGATGATCAAAATCCATACCATTAATGGTATTCCAGCCCATATGCGGTATTTTAATATGTGCACCTTGTTCATCTTTCCATGCTGGATTGAAAGCAGGCACGTCTCCGTCCAGAATACCAAGACAAGGGGTACCTCCATTTTCGGCAGACTGCTCAAATAACGCCTGCATACCCACACAGATGGCCATCACTGGCTTGTTAAACACCGCATGACGTATTACCTCATCAATACCAGCGTCATGCATGCCAGCGATACAATCACGCATGGCACCGACACCGGGAAACACTATTTTATCTGCGGCAGCAACGACTTTGGGGTCATTGGTAATGGAAACTTCCGCACCAACTGCTGATAGTGCTTTACTAGCAGAGTGCAAATTTCCCATACCATAATCTAGTAACGCAATTTTGGTTACTTTGCTCATCTAGAATGCCTCTTTAGTCGATGGCAAGGTATTTAACGCCCGCTCATCATACTCGCATGCCATACGTAGCGCCCGTGCAAAGGCTTTAAAGGTACTCTCGATTTGGTGATGGCTATTTTTACCTTTTAGGTTGTCCAAATGCACCGTCATCCAGCTATGGTTCACAAAACCATAGAAAAATTCGCTGAATAAATCCACATCAAACCTGCCCACATGCGAGCGGGTAAATGGAACGTCCATATGTAGGCCAGGACGACCGGAAAGATCGACGACCGCACGGCTTAAGGCTTCGTCTAATGGCGCATAAAAGTGTCCATAACGACGAATACCTTTTTTGTCGCCTAGCGCTTTAGCAAAGGCTTGGCCAAGAGTAATACCCGTATCTTCAACACTATGGTGATCGTCAAGGAAAGTATCGCCGGTGCACTTAATCTCCAAATCAAAAAGACCATGGCGCTTAATTTGATCGATCATATGGTCTAAGAACGGCACACCGGTATCTACAGTACCTTGACCCGTACCATCAAGATTGACCGTGCAGGTTACTTGGGTCTCGGCAGTGATGCGCTCAACGGTTGCAGTACGTGCGGCACGACCATGTAGGTTGTGGCCTGATGACGAAGCGGTACTTTGATCTTGATCTTGAGCTTGTGAAGTAGAATTGGCTGTCATGGCTATCCTCTGTTAAGTATAAAAACATTCAATAGAGATGGGGCTAAGAGTAAGCCCTTAATATAAAAATAATAAATAGTAATTAGTGAAAACGGGTTAAAATCGTTCTATCCTATCTAAGAATATCGGAATTGAGATTAAGATAGGCTGGTCATTATCTATCTTCATCATAGCAAACCCTAGGATTTACTGCCACGACCAAGCAGTAAACTGCACGCAAATTTGCACCATTCTGCTAAAATAATGTATTGAGTATTATTAATCATTACCTCACACTTATTATCTTTCGTTATGCCGTACCAAATGACCAGAGAATAGGAACCGACTATGCCTTTAGAAGCGATCGCGATCAACGACTTAGATGCGCCACTCATCAAAAAACCTGCCCGCGAACATGAATTATCAGAGCGCTTGCACGCACTATATGATGCCGATGATAGCCAACCTGATGGCGCAGAAGTGTTGAGCATCATTGAACAAGGTTTTAAACGGGGACAATACTTGTATGTCGGTATGTTCAATGACAAACCTATCGCAGCCGTATGCTGTTTTGATGATGGGCAAACGGATGCCAAGCGCTTGCAATACTTAACAGTACATCCAGAAAACCGCAATCGCGCGATTGATGCGAAGTTTATCAAGCTGGTTTATGATGCTGAAATCAAAAAAGGGGTACGTGAGTTCGTGCCTGTTGATCCTGATATTCATCATATTATGACTGAATACGAGCTATTGCGGGTTAAAGACTAATAGCGCTTGTTTTAAATAACAGATAAGACTGTTTTAAACTATAATTCTATGACAGGCTATTTCTTGTCTTTTATACAAATAAAGCAAAAATAACTTGACAGTAGCGCCTATATTTAGTTTAATAGCGTCCTCAACGAAGACGGCTCGATAGCTCAGTCGGTAGAGCAACGGATTGAAAATCCGTGTGTCGGCAGTTCGAACCTGCCTCGAGCCACCATTTCGTTATTAGAATTCTAAAAACCCCGAACAGTAATGTTTGGGGTTTTTTTATGTCTGTGGATTATGACTTTAACAACTATTAATAGCGCCCTACTCTCACCAATCGATAACACTCTTATGCTGTTTTTTACGTCGATGTATTGATTATACTCAAAGTAGAGACAATCAGAAGATATAGAATTCATTAGGTAAAAACTATGAGAGAATTTGATTATGATTTAGATTATAAAAATTTGGATCTGCGGGCACAGCCCGAATTATATCGTGTTGGTCGCGGTGAGCAGGGTGTATTATTGGTTGAACCGTATAAATCTGAGATATTGCCGCATTGGCGCTTTGTCACACCTGATATCGCAACCGAAAGCAGCGAGACGATTTATCAAATGTTTTTAGATTATCTGGCTGCTGATGACTTTGTCGGTGCTGATATGGCGCGAAAATTTATCCAAATGGGCTATACCCGCGCACGACGCTATGCCAATCATAAAGGTGGTAAGAAATATAAAGGCCCTGTCCCTGACGATAAAAAAGGCCAAAGCGGTGCTCATGGTCGTGAAGAGCTACCGCGCCAAATTGAGGACCCAATAAAAGCAGAATCGGCGCGAATCTTTAAGGAGACTTGGGATAAATGTCGTGAAAACGAAAATTATTTAAAGATGAAAGCTGAGCATCGTAAGCGCTATAAAGAGGTTGAATAGTGGCGTCAAAATTAAAATTGATAGCTGGCTGTGTTAAGGTATGAACAACAAAAATTCTAACGATTGGGCAAAAAATAATGAGCGAACGACTTAATAACAAGCACCTTTTAATTTTTGATTTTGATGGTACTTTGATCGATAGCGTACCAGATTTGGCTGATGCAACTAACGCGATGCTAACCACGCTTGGCAAAGACACTTACTCTCTCGACATCATACGTAATTGGGTCGGCAACGGCTCAAGAATGCTGGTCGAGCGGGCATTGGTGGGTAAGGTAGACGTGTTAGAAGGTGAATTAACCCAAGAAGAAGCTGATCATGCCGAACAAGTGTTTTTTGATGCTTATAAGAATCTTAGTGGTAGCAAAACCGTCGCCTACCCAGATGTGGATAGCGGACTAAAAAAGCTACAAGCGGCCGGCTACACATTGGCCTTAGTCACAAATAAACCCATTCGTTTTGTACCGAAAATATTGCAATCTTTTGGCTGGCAAGATTTATTTAGTGAAGTGCTAGGTGGTGACAGCCTGCCCCTTAAAAAACCAGATCCCGCACCGCTATTGCATGTCTGTGAGGCGTTGAATATTATGCCAAAACAAGCGGTTATGATTGGTGACTCACGAAATGACATCTTAGCCGGACAAAACGCCAATATGGATACGCTTGGGCTGTCTTATGGTTATAATTATGGGCAAGATATCCGTGAGCTCAACCCTACTGAAGCGTTTGATAATTTTGCGGCATTGGTTGAATACCTTTTAAAAGATTAAAGCGTATTTGGAATAGTTAAAAAAATAAGAAGACAACCTTTTACCTTACACACTTGCAGACTGTGACTAGCCTTTACTTAAGATTAAACAAGCCAATAAACAGTTACGCTATTGGAGCAAGAAAATGATTAAAAAAGACAATACCAACAGAAAGTACTCCGCTATTTTGGTCGATGGCATTCAAAAAGCACCAGCGCGTTCTATGCTGCGTGCGGTCGGTTTTACCGATGAAGATTTTAAGCGCCCGCAAGTGGGGATTGCCTCTACTTGGAGCCAAGTAACGCCCTGTAATATCCACATTAACGGCTTAGCTGAGGAAGTGGCTAAAGGCGTTTATTTTGCCTATGGCAAACCCATTATTTTTAACACCATTACCATCTCTGACGGTATCGCTAATGGCTACCAAGGCATGAAGTATTCATTGGTATCGCGTGAAGTGATTGCAGATTCTATTGAAACTGTATCAGGCTGCCAAGGTCACGACGCGCTCATTGCTATTGGTGGCTGCGATAAAAACATGCCGGGTTGCCTTATGGCCATGGCTCGCTTAAACCGTCCTTCGCTGTTTATTTATGGCGGTACTATTCAACCAGGTAAAAACCATACTGACATCGTTTCTGTATTCGAAGCCGTCGGTGCCAATGCCCGTGGCGATATGACCGAAGAAGAAGTATTAGAAATTGAAAGAACGGCCATTCCTGGTCCAGGTTCTTGTGGTGGCATGTATACCGCTAACACCATGGCATCAGCCATTGAAGCGTTGGGCATGAGCTTACCGGGTAGCTCTGCTCAAGAAGCTATTTCTCCTGAAAAACGTGAAGACTGCCGACAAGCAGGTCAAGCGATCCAGTGGTTAATCGACAACGACATTAAGCCTAGCGACATTATGACGCGCAAGGCCTTTGAAAACGCTATTACCATCGTTATTGCTTTAGGTGGCTCTACCAACGCTGTATTGCACTTACTGGCCATGGCCGATGCGATCGACGTAGAACTAAACATTGATGACTTCACCGAAATAGGTAAACGCGTGCCTGTGGTGGCTGACTTACGCCCATCAGGTAAATACTTAATGTCTGAACTTATCAAAATTGGTGGTATTGCGCCATTAATGAAGCGTTTACTGGCACAAGGCTTACTGCACGGCGATTGCTTAACCGTTAACGGAAAAACCATTGCTGAAAATTTAGCAGGTGTAGAAGACTACCCAGCAGGCCAAGACATTATCATGCCTTTTGATAAACCCCTTAAAGCCGACAGCCACTTGCGTATATTACGTGGCAACATTGCACCAACTGGTTCGGTGGCAAAAATCAGTGGCCAAGAAGGTACTCTGTTTACGGGTAAAGCGCGCGTATTTAACTCCGAAGAAGACTCCATGACCGCTATTTTAGATGGCACTGTTGTGGCTGGTGACGTGATTGTTATTCGTTACGAAGGCCCTAAAGGTGGCCCAGGCATGCGTGAAATGCTGTCACCCACATCTGCTATTATGGGTCGTGGTTTGGGTAATGACGTTGCCTTAATTACCGATGGTCGCTTCTCTGGTGGTAGTCATGGCTTTGTCGTAGGGCACATCACGCCTGAAGCCATGGTTGGCGGCCCAATTGCCATTGTTGAAGACGGCGACACTATTACCATTGATGCCGACAACAATGAAATAAACTTAAGCATCAGCGGAGAAGAAATTCAGCAGCGTTTAAGTGAATGGAAAGCACCAGAGCCAAACGTAAAGCGTGGTGTACTGGCTAAATACGCTAAAACCGTTGGCAGTGCATCGGAAGGTGCCATTACCGATAAGTTTTAATCGCTATCGAAAACACCTTAGGCAAAGGAATGCCTGAGGTGATTTTCTTCTATTGAATTCCCCACCTAAAATCTCTCTCATAGTATTAATAATTGACATCCATTTATAAAATCGAACATAATCAATCAAAGTAGTCCTTAAAGCAGTCCTTTTAATGTACTTTGCTATTGATACATATTAGCTGTAAAGGCATGTGGATGCTGACAATGATCTAAACTTTACACTTAGCAAAGAAGAATTCGATTTTAGCAACTTTGAGTTTCTTTGTCTTATTACGAATTAGAGCGCCATACTACCTACTTATACCAATCAATCTGGCAGAGTAAACCTAATATCCTTTACAACACTGGCTTTTTATAAATCAGTTATAGATCACTTACTTCGATAGCTAAGGGCCTCAGACACATGAGCACTGGTGATATCAAGACTTTCTGCCAAATCAGCAATGGTACGCGCTACTCGCAAGACGCGATGATATCCTCGCGCCGATAGATTAAGACGCTGTTGTGCTAATTGTAGTAGCTGCTGTTCGCCCTCGCCTAACTGAACGTATTCATCAATTTCACTGGGGCTAAGCTCGTTATTCACTTTTTGTTGCCGCTTTAGTTGCCGTTTATGAGCAGCTGAAACCCTACTCCTTACTTTCTCCGAGGTTTCACCGGCCACGCTATTTTGTAGATCTGCAATCGGTAATGCTGGCACGGTAATATGCAGGTCAATGCGATCGAGCAGCGGGCCTGATAGCTTATCCTGATAGCGCTTAATCTGCTCAGGACGGCAACGACAACGTCCTGATGCGTCACCATCATAGCCACACGGGCAAGGGTTCATAGCGGCGACCAATTGAAAGTTTGCAGGAAAGGTCATTTGGGAATTAGCACGGCTGATCGTAATCTGCTTCGCCTCTAATGGCTGACGCAGCACCTCTAACACGCTTCGATCAAACTCCGGAAGCTCATCTAAGAACAGCACGCCTTTATTAGCCAAAGTAATCTCGCCAGGTTTTGGACGTGAGCCACCGCCAACTAAGGCAACTGCCGATATCGTGTGATGAACTTGTCTAAACGGCCTTGTGCCATAATCATAATCGCTATCGGCTACTGAATAAGTGCTGGCGACTTCTAACGCATCCTCAGCGCTCAGATCTGGCAAGATAGTTGGCAGCCGTGATGCCATTAATGTCTTACCCGAACCTGGAGGCCCTGTGAATAATAACGAATGCCCGCCTGCTGCCGCAATCTCTAACGCACGCCTAGCATGATGTTGACCCTTAACATCGGCTAAGTCTACTTGATAGCTGGCATTTTGCGGTGCTGGGCTTGGCGGTACGATATCCAAGCGTCCATCCGTCGCATTAGGCTCTGCTAGCGATTGTAGATGGTCGCAAACTGCTTTTAGGCTTTGAGCGGCTAATATGGTCACGCCTTCAACGCGGCTGGCCTCTGCGCCATTATCAGCCGGTACTATTAATTGCCGCGACTCTGGTCCAGATTTTAATGCTAGCGCCTCAGCCTTTATCGCTCGTGCTACCGCTAAGCTACCTGTTACTTGCCTAAGCTCCCCATTTAGCGCCAACTCCCCAATAAACTCAAATGCCGATAGCACCTCTGGTTCCAGCTGATCACTGGCTGCCAAAATACCAATCGCGATAGGCAAATCAAGGCGTGCGCCATCTTTAGGTAAATCAGCTGGGGCTAAATTGATGGTCAGGCGCCGATTGGGAAACTGAAAACCGGAATTAAGAATGGCGGAGCGTACCCGATCTTTACTCTCTCGTACTGCCGCTTCGGGTAAGCCTACGATAGTCAGTGCGGGCAAGCCTTGGGACAGATGTACCTCGATAATAACCTGCGGCGCGTGCAAGCCAACGACTGAGCGGGTGTAGACTTGAGCAAACGACATAAGGACTTCCTAGTAGAGGGGCTTATTGATAGTAGAGCATTAGTTAGCTGCACGCAAATGTTGTCTACTCTACGTTAAGACTTAAGTATTGTTTTTAATTGTGTAGTCTACTCTTTTAAGAATAGTTACGATAATACTGAGAGTACCTTGAATCACATTAATGACTTTAGAATTACTGGGTAAACTATTATTTATTCTATTAATGCTAGATTAACACACCAAGTGCAACGCTAGACTCTATTATAGAACACCTGGTTAGGCGTTTTGAACGCCAATCGTTTTCTTGGTCTGTCGTTCAACGAGACTTTCCTAAAAACTGTGTAACTGCTTATAATCCACTAACCGGAGAATAAGCAATGACTAACCAAACCGACATTAAAACACTGGCCGAGCAAATGGCTAGCAGCATGAACAGCTTTGATGACATCAAAGACTTTCAGAAGCAACTCATGCAGTCCTTTATCGACACTGCTTTAGAGGCTGAGATGGAAGACCATCTAGGCTACCCAAAGCATGAAAAAGCGGGTAAGCCAAACAAGCGCAACGGTCATACTAAAAAGAGAGTTCGCAGTGATAGCGGCGCGCTTGAGATATCCACCCCAAGAGACCGCGGTGGCAGCTTTGAGCCCGTACTCGTCAGTAAGCATCAAACCCGTATCTCAGGTCTTGACGATAAAATCATATTCTTTTACGCCAAAGGCCAAACGACCACTGAGATCGTTGATACCATCAAAGAGCTTTACGATGTCGATATATCCAGCAGCTTAGTTTCAAGAGTCACTGACAATATCTTAGAGGACATCACCGCTTGGCAGAACAGGCCGCTGAGCAGTGTTTATCCTATTGTCTACCTAGACTGCATTGTCGTCAAAGTACGCCAAGATAAGCAGATTATCAACAAGGCTATCTACCTGGCACTAGGCGTGGGACTTGATGGTAAAAAAGAGCTACTTGGTATGTGGCTATCAGAAAACGAGGGCGCTAAGTTCTGGCTAGGCGTTCTCACTGAATTGCAAAACTGCGGGGTACAAGACATCTTAATCGCTTGTGTGGATGGTCTAAAAGGCTTCCCCGATGCCATCAACACCGTCTACCCTAAAGCACAGGTTCAGCTGTGTATCGTACACATGGTGCGATACTCAATGAAGTTCGTGCCTTGGACAGATAAAAAGGCAGTAGCGGCTGATTTAAAGGCTATCTACGGCGCTGATACCCTCGAGATAGCAAAGGCCAATCTTGAGCATTTCGATGAGACTTGGGGCCGTGAGTACCCGCATGTCGTCAAGTCTTGGCGTAGCAACTGGGAGGGCTTAACAGTGTTCTTCGAGTATCCTAAAGACATCAGAAAAGCCATTTATACCACCAATGCTATAGAATCATTAAATAGTGTGATTCGTACTGCGGTGAATAAGCGTAAGGTGTTCCCGTCTGATCAGGCAGCATTCAAAGTAGTGTACTTAGCAATCCAGCAGGCGTCAAAGAAGTGGTCGATGCCGAGTCAACACTGGACGTCTGCTCTTAATCGCTTTATGATTATGTTTGATGACCGTGTAAACAAGCATTTAATCTAAACGGCAGTTACACAGAATATGGAATGGTCTCGGATTTGATTCAAACCTTTCATAATCTTGTTAATACTGCTGCCGCTAACCGTCTTTATCTGAAGCAGAATACTTAGTATTCTTAGTTAGCTATATCTACCATAGTCAAATCTTCATTTGAATTTATGTAGAGTAAGGCCCTAGAAACCTCACTCCGTTAAAGTGAATAAGGTGAGAAGGTGCGTCCGCTACCCATACCTCTGTTTCCCATGCAATTTCACCAAGGTAGCGTCCCATGAGAGTTCTATTTGGAAAAGCAGTCACATAGACCAATCCAGCAGTTGACTCTGAGAATAGCTTAGAAAGCTCTTCATATCTTTTTCCGTCAACAGGTCCATGGCTAGTGACAGACTCAACTAATAACAGCCAGTTTTTGTCAGTGTAGTGCAATACTACGTCAGGCATTTTGCCATGTGAACCTACATCGATATTTAGCCCCTTGAGCCGTTCTTCATCGAAATATCCCCACTTCTTTTCCGTATCACCTGCATAGATTAATATGCTGTTTGGTGCAAAACGTGACGCAAAATCTTCAATAATATTTTTGATAAGCTCACTATGGACGCCAGGACTCAAAGTAATCTCTTTAACCTCTGTAACCCTTACAGGAATACGGTTCTGCTCTCGCTCTTTAGCATAACGTTCAACGAGCGATGTACGAGTCGCCAAATAACGCTCTAGATTATTTGGCCATGATGTAGTTCCAAAAGTACGTAATAGAGTTAATGCGTGAGACTCAATTTGGTAAGCAGCCTTAGGGCTATTTACTGCGCGAGCTGGATCATCTGGATTGTAGAGAGCTACTCCTGCATCGCAGAACTGGTGCATTGTTTGGCGGCGAAAAGTTTCCCTAGAATTAGGTGCATAATGCTTTTCATACTGATCGTATACCCAACTCATCATTGGCGTAATGCCTATGAGGGGATTCTCTGCTTGTGCCCATGCTTTTTCTGGCGTCAGGTTCAAAAGAGCTAATAAACATAAAGCGGAGCGCTCATTCTGCTGCTGCGAAGGGAAACCTAAGGCAGCTATTATTTCCTGAGCATCTTCAAGGTGAGTATTTTTATTATTCATTAAATTAAGTCTCCAAATTGAGCGTCAATATTCTCTTGCGTAATATTTTTTTGTTTCAAAGCCCATTCGCCAAGCTGTATTAAAGCTTTACGACTTGGATATTTCATTTGCTTGAGATCTGTTGCATTGACCTGAGTATGGCCACTAAACCGTCTAAAATGCTCATCTACTGCTGTTGTGTTCAGATACACCGTAAGTCCACTTGCTAATGCCTCAGGCAAGCCGTTTTTATTATCGTGAAATACGTTTAAATGGTTCTCGAACCCTAGCATTGGATAGTCCTCAAAGTGATTAGGATCAACCAAGCTTGCAACAACACGGCGTTTTTCTTCCTTTGATGAAAATCGCTTAACTACACAATAAAAACCCTTTGGGTAAAGCCATTTTTCCGTATCAGAATTTTGCATTATCGCGTTAGATTTTTTAGAATTAGTTATAGGCCAATTGGTTTTACCAGTCTTTAAATGGCTAGGATAAATTAATGGTGCCGACCCTTCTTCAGGCATATCACGCAAATGCTCTTTCAATCGGAAATCAACTACTGGACCAGTTGATAGCTTCACGTCAATATCAGTCATTGAGTGACGTACTGCAGATGACAATTCGATAGCACTTTTATCAGTTGTCGTCTGTACATGAATAAATCGTTCTGAATCATCTGGGAATACTATGCGCTCAAAAGGAATAGCACAATTGGCTAGGTCAGAAAAACTATCATCGGTAGAGGTTGAGATAGTAACAGGGCCCTGCTCTCCATCACGCTCTAGACAAATAATTATATTTTCTTGTAAAACTTGGTCATCCTTAAAGGCTTTGTTGCGTGATTCAAACAAGTGTATTTGACGGATCGATGCCCGTTTGAGAATAAAGTCACGAAAAGGGCGGTAATAAGGACCATTACAGAAACTGCGTGGAATAATGGCCACAATTTGCCCACCTGACGCCATTTGTGCCAATGCTAGTGCTATAAAAGCGGAGTATAGATTTACTGTCTCAATGCCAACTTTACTTAAAGCTAATCGGTGCTCTGATTTACTATTAATTTTTTTATAAGGTGGATTGAGAATTGCGTGAGTGTAGCCTTGATCCTGCAGACCTTTGTCTGTTGCAAGTTTTATGTAATCACCAGAGATAATATTAGTTTTCACATTATCGTATACGTTTAGATGCTGACTGAGATAGGTTTGCAGCTCCTTATCAACTTCGTAAGCAGTTACTTCAACAGAATTAAAACCAAATCCGTTTGCTGCCCAATGATCAAGAAAAGCACAGGTTAGAGCGCCTACGCCTGCGCCTGCATCCAATAGATGACAGGTTTTAAGATTACTAGGTGGAAATAAGGATGCCATAAAGCGAGCCACATTAGAAGGCGTCATGAATTGCCCGAACTCAGCTTTATATTTTGAAGTAGTACGAAGTGCTAATTTATGGCGCACATTGTCTGCAGTGTCTAACTGTTGAAGCATATTAGATCCATTTACTGATTATCAGTTGATACGCGGGGACAACATTGCGTTACTCTTATTCTTTGCCAGGGGGTGTTGGTCTAGGTCTAATAGTGGGTTCACTCCCTGCACTAGTAGGAGTATAACTAGCGCCAGGTTTAGACACAGGTGTAGGCTGGTAGCTCTTTTCTGTACTTTTAGGAGTATAACTATCACCGACTGAAACTTTGATTGTTGATTTTTTCTTATCACTCATATTCATACACCCTTAATTCTATATGTGAAATTTCATCAGATAAAATGATAACTCCTGCAGTTCCTTTCTTCTTCCTCAAGAATTCGCCATTTGCGCCGATAAACCAGGTTTCTTGAAGATATATTTGTTCTGCCTCTGGGCTACTGGAAGCATTTGACTGTTCTGCATATAACCCTCCTATAATAGTACCATTTTTTAAGATAACCTTTGCCCAATAACATTTCCGTTGAGAGAAAAGATAATCCCACGATCTTTTAGTTGGGTGAGGAGCATTACTTAAAAACAAATTCCTAGTTCTTAAAAACCTCCAAATTATCACCCAGCCTATAGGAGCGACAAGTAGAACTACTAAGTAAAACAGGTAGTAAAGAGTAAAATTGCTCTCTTTTAGTCCGATTGTTTCGATTAACCATATTGGAAGAATAAAAAAAGCGTAATTGATACAGCTATACGCTATTGCATCAATTAATTGTTCCGAAGTCGGGTGTTCTATCCCTGGAAAAATCAATTGATAAGTTTTAATACTTATGAAACCAGGTATCACAAATGCGATAAATAATACTAGCTTATCAACTTCCAATATATCCATAGTTAACCCTATAATAAATTATCTGTATACAGCAGGGAGATATCCCGATTAATGCACCTTTAAAACCATTTACCATAAGGTCCGAATCATAAATAGATTTGATAGCTATCTCTTTATATATCTTCCATTCTATTATCAATTTCAGCATCTAGCACTTGTTGCTGATGCAAATTCAATTGAATCATTGTTCTAAGAAAGTTAGCTCCGCCATTAGTTAGGGACTTAAATTCTTTTGCAGTTATAGCTCTAAAGCCGGTCTTGAAATCACTTAGCTTCTTAGAATATTTGGCTTCAGGAGTTCCTTCATACTCACTTGTTATCAGTTTTCCAGTTACAACGCCTGAAGCGACAAATCCAACTCCACTTTGATATAGATATACCGTATCACCCTCTTTCAGATGAGAGATATTTTCTTTCCACCCCGTGTAAAAAGCAGCTGCTTCATGGTTTTCTAGCATACTCATATGGGCTGATTTGTTGTTGTTATAGTTAGTGTTGAGCATAAAGTATCTTTGACCAAAAAGTGATTTTGCACCTTTAGGCTCGTCAGCCTCTAAGTTTTTTGCAGCCTCCTCTAGAATAGAAGTAGTTTCTTTAATGCCAGCTTTAACAAATTCAAGTAGTAAGAAGCTTGAAACTCCCAGTAGTGTACTTTACAGTGTACTTATTGAGTTGATTTCATCGTGAATATCGCTATTTTCGAGCAACCGAGCTGATTTGGGAAATGGAATGTTTAGTTGATCTAAATTTTTTCATCAATGTTTCCTATACATGTCACACCCCTTTTGATTACCATTATCACAAGCTTGTCCAAATAACTCTTTAGCCTGTGGTTTATTCTGACGAACTCCTTCTCCATAGTAATAACCCTGCGCAGTATTAAATAATCCTAATCCGTTAACTTGATCAGCAGCTTTTTTGTACTACTTAAACGCTTGAAAAAGATCTTTATCTACACCAACCCCTTGTTCGTACATAGCACCAAGACTAAACTGTGAGTTTACATAACCTTGATTAGCTAAATCCTCAGTTTTTGCGAAATCTGTTGCTGCAGCTGATAGGGTCAGTCCAAATAATAATCCTAAGGCTATCAACGCATTAGTAAATATACTTTTCAGTGATTGCATGGTCTATATTTTCCAAAAATTTGAGTGTGGGCGGCACTGTAGGAATTAAACAGACCTCTGCAAGCCTTTATGGTAATGATTTGCATTTTTATAATTTGGTCAATACCGAGAACAATACCAACAATCGGTTTTCAAAATTACTAAATCAGTGGCCTTGCTCATTTAAGATTCGATAATTATCACAACCTTCTTGATCACCATTATCGCAAGACTTACCAAACCATTCTTTTGCAGTGCTTATGTTTTTACGCACTCCTTGACCATTACCGTACATCGCTCCAAGGTTGTTTTGAGCCTTAGCCTCACCTTGATTGGCGGCTTTTGTATACCACTCTACAGCCTTAGTATAATCCTGACGTACGCCTCTACCGTTGTCATACATAATTCCTAGATTGTATTGAGCCTTAGCCTCACCTTGATTGGCGGCTTTTGTATACCACTCTACAGCCTTAGTATAATCCTGACGTACGCCTTCGCCCTTGTCATACATCAATCCAAGATTATATTGAGCACTAGCCTCACCTTGATTGGCGGCTTTTGTATACCACTCTACAGCCTTAGTATAATCCTGACGTACGCCTTCGCCCTTGTCATACATCAATCCAAGATTGTATTGAGCACTAGCATCTCCTTGGTTGGCTAATCGTTGGGTTTGGTTAAAATTTGGCGCAGCCATCGCTGATATAGATATTATCGCTGCGACTAAAAAAACGATTGCTTTGTGTATGAATGAGGCTTTGAACAGTGGCATGGCATGTCTCAACTAATTGGCTTGAAGGATTACATTTGTGTGTTAAACTCATGGTAGCAGATATATTTTCGAGCAACCGACCCGATGACTTTTTTTAGTCTATTTTCATTTGTCATAATCTAATTTGTGCGAACAGCGGGCGTTTTTAGGGTTATGTGCTACGAATAGATTAGCAACACAGTTAAGGTGCTTTGCTAGTTTATAGTTGGTTATCTTCACAAAAGTAGGCTAGCATACTGCTTATCTGCTACACCCCCTTTTTTAAGGTAAGTATTTATATGAAAGTTTTCTTTTCTGCAATTTTCGTTTTTTTAACTTCAATCATATTTATAAATTCATCACAAGCAAATGACCAATCTGTTTCGTGCTATCAAACAGCATGGGAGCATCCGGAAAAAGGTGGGTTAGGGCTAACTAGAGGAATGGCGCTTGATCTCTGCAAAGGAGCACCTGTTGCAAAGGAAGTTTTACAATGCTATCGAAAAGCATGGGAGCATCCGGAAAAAGATGGATTAGGACTATCTAGAGGAATGGCCGTTGATCTTTGCAAAGGGGTCTCACAATCGAAAAAAGTAATTAGTTGCTATCAAACAGCATGGGAACATCCGGAGAAAGGTGGGTTAGGGCTAACTAGAGGAATGGCGGTTGATTTCTGTAAGTAATAGCATACCTATGGCGAACCAATCAGGTACTTTTAACGGTTCGGTTCCCTAGTAAGGACTTGAAAGTTTATCTATAGCTAAGTGATTTGAATATGTATAGGTTCTTAGGTTTAATCAGCATAGCTTAAGTTAGTTTAAGCCTGTGATTTTTCAAAGCTAAGTAATATCAGTGCGGCATTTATGAAAGAGTTAGTTGAAAGTGTTAGTAGTTTAATATCTAATGAACAATATTAGACATCCCACCAAATATTTGTTCCTGATAAAGACAGAGATAATATGAAAAAAGCAATCCTCTTGGTTTTGTTGTTTGCGTTTAGTAGCTTTAGTTATGCAGTTTCCATTGATAAAAATTTATTAAATAAAGCTAAATCAGGCGATCGAGTTTCTCAAGAAGAAGTCGCTAAATTTTACGAGTTTTCTGGAGAAGAAGGTGAGTCTTTGTCTTGGTTATATACAGCTTTCGAGAACGGATCTGGTTATGCTGCTGGTAAGATTGCAAAAGCTTACTATGAGGGGTCAATGGGTTTAAAAAGAGACCGTTATGAAGCCTGGTCTTGGTATAGAAAAGGAGCTAACTTGAGTGATAGAGACTCTTTACTTTTTATGTCCAACGACTATTGGGAAAGAGGTAGTAGTACTAATCAAAAAATTGCATTTCAACATTTAGTCCAATGCATAAGTGAACTAAAAGATTCGGAATGTAATGTTCGATACGCAAAACTGCGCAGGTCTGTAAGTGGTAACCTTGACACAAGTGCGCTCGAAGCAGTACAAAGAGCTGAAAAAATGGGGTATCCAGAAGCATATACTGAATTAGCGTTCTATTACGAAAATGGTTATATCGTAGAGAAAGACATTAGTAAGGCTTATAGTTATCTTCAAAAAGCGGCTTCAAAAAATGAAAAGAATGCCTTAGAAAAGATAGGTGAGGCATACCTCCATGCGCATAAGTATGGACTTAATAAAGATGAGAAGAAAGGTGTAGATGCTCTAGAGAAAGCAGGTGTCTTAGGAAACGGGGCAGCTTATAGAACGTTGGGTGATTATTACTTCGCGGATAAAAAAAATACAATCAATCTAAATAAAGCCATTAATTATTATCAAAAAGGGGTCGCATTGGATAATCCCTATGCAGCTTGGAATTTAGCCTCTCTTTATAGCGAGTATTCCGATAATTTAGGAAGAAGGCAAAGCTCCTATTGGAAGGAAATGGCAAAACTTATGACTTTAGCAGCAGACGCTGGATTGCTTACAGCTCAATTAGAGCTAGCCTCATCTTATAATAAAGGAGAGATGGGCTTGTCTTCTAGATCAAAAGCTAAATACTATTATGAGCTTGCTGCAAAGCAGGGATCGGGTGAAGCTAAACTCAAACTTAAAGGTTTTAACTAATCTCTATGAAGAAGCTAACCTCTCTTATTTTGCTGACATTCTCTTGTCAAGTCTCATATGCCAGCTGGTATACAAACTATGACTCTGCTGGGAGAATGGTTTCTATTTCCAGTGAAAAAGCACTTGCTTATGATGTGTCCTTATTAAAGGATCAATATATATTTTTGAATAAAAACCCAAAAGCAGCAAACAATAAAAATATGTACTCTAAAGAAGAGGTTATGAAAGTTGGAGATACTTACATTTTTAATGAAAGTGCAAGTAAAGGCCTCAAAACTTCAAATAAAGATTTCAGATTTGATAGAGTCATCACTGTAGAAGAACAAATGAAAGACGATCGACGAGTCGTAAAATCTGTTTTAAATGAGAGTGGTGTCAGCCGCAATGTTGGAAAGACTGATATTGACGAGACTAGACCCATGTTAATCTATAAGCCATATGCTGCGATTATGCGATACTCAATTTTGAATAAATCTAATCAAGTTGTAGAAAGCTGGTCAGAAAAAAGCCCTATGCAGTACCTAACTATTGAAGACTGCAACAAAGAAATACCTAAATATAGAAGGATAGCTCAGAACAACTTAAATAATTCTTTTTTCGTTAAATCCCAACTACTCAAGGGCAAGACAAGTGTTTCTTGTTCCAAAGTTAATAAATAAATTTAGGTTTAAAAGGTAAAATATGAATAGTGAAAGTAAACATATCGTTGAATTCTCATTGAGAACTTTAGTTAGATTTTTAGAGTTAGAGGGAATAAAGGCAAGCGAGCTTGTTGATAGACATTCAGGTAAAGTTCTCGGTAATGAACTAGGATATGATGATGGTTTGCCACCTCAAGATAAGGGTAAGGCCTTAGAGCTTATCAAATCTTGTAAACCTTCTAATTAAAAAATTAGACTCTTAGTAGGTGTCCAAATTTGAGAGTATCCTGAATTTTGTGTAAGTATTGCTACAAGATAAAGGGCAGTTACACAGAATTCGGGATGGTCTCTTATATGAGCAATATCTTCTAAAAGATTTAAGACCTAAGAAATAGTATCCTTATTCTTACTTGTTCTCTGGCAAATCAAACATACCAAGTAGATAAGGAGCAGAGTCTCCTCCTGCGAATGTTTCATACCCAGCACCATCTCCAGTTACTACGCCACAGAAATTCACTTCTGAGCTAGGCAAAATATCACCAGAAGACCCTACTGCTATCACGCTTACATAGCCACGAAATGCAGCATACACAAATGCTTGAGTTAATGGGGGGTTGATAGAACGATCAACTTCAATTTTGTGTACCGTTCCCGTAAAACAAAAGCGTTTACCAGTCTCAGTAAAAATATCTTTTTTTATCATTTCATAGCTAGTTTCAGGAATGCTATTCAGATCTTCCCAAGTCATACCAACTATCCCATCCCAAAGTATCAAATTTCTAAGTAACTCTGAAATATCACTGTTGTTTGAACCTGAGTCTATAGAGTCTTTATTGTTATAGAGAGCAATAGCAGAAGCTAAAGTAGGAGCTTCTTGTTTTAGCTTCTTTATTTGATTTTCACTTAGAACTTCTTCAGCTGTTGTTTTTGGCTTAGCTGCCATTACTGGCTTAGATAACATTATGGGTTTAGCTACTATTGCTTCACTGGGCTTAGTAGAAGTAGTGTTTAAATCAGTTTCTACTGTACTGTCGCTTGAACATGCAAACAGGAAAAGTGTAGTGACAATCAAAAATAGACGTTTATACAAGATAATATTTCTCTCAATTAAAAAAACTATTCAACCATTCTATATCATTTCCAAAAATTAGAAAGACTGCCGAATATACCTCAAAGAGACCAGTGACAAATGGCTTCTTCTATCCAAAGTCATTTGTCATAACGTCTGTTTTATAGGAACAATAGGTGTTTTTAGGGGATTCATGTGAGTTGCAGACTGGATTATATTCACAAGAAAACAAGAAAGGTTACTGGTATAGTCACGCTTAAATTAAAAATAGACGATAAAACTAGCTCATAACAGACTTTTGATTAAAAACTAATTGGGTTCAATTCAACTTGCTAGCTTATCCAGTATCTTGATTGATACCTTCTCTTACTCTTATAAAGCTCGTAAGGCTTATAATTAGCCTATATAAGGCGTTATAATACTATTCCTATGCAATGGTAGCTTAAATAAATTATAAGCTCTTATAAAGGCTATTAGAGCCATGTAGAATACTAATGATTAATTCATGTAAATTATTGATTATTGAATATAGATTAGCTTATCGTTATCAAAAGTTAAATAGTTAACATAGTCTCCATAAATCCATTGTTCAAGTTTACCTAGCTCATCAGTTGTCACGTTGGTGTATTCTGGTTTCCCCCAGTGAGTTTTAGTTAGCACTTGGTTTGGAGTCATTCCCATTTTAGCCCCAACATCAATATTATTGCCGTTTCTGAATACAGTCTCACTTTTATCAGGAACTAGACCCTTCATTCTTCTATTGGTTTGATAAACTTGAAGATATGCTGTCGCGCCCCTAGCACTACTCCTTTGAATCTGAGCAGCAAGCATTGCTCTCTTATCATTACCATAAAATTCTTCGATAGTATCTGTAATATGAATTGTGCTCATAGAACCATTTTCATGTACAAAAGTAACTTCACCTGCAAGAGCCTTAACAGCACTCAAGGCGAACAAAGAACAAAATAGTATTTTTAGTATCATTTTCCTATAACCTTTAATTTATTTTCTTAATTCGGCTGTTTGGTAGTAGTGATAAATAACCATAGCGATCTCACAGACGTTATAAGAGGTTTTGGTATTATTAAGCTACAAACACCATGGAATGGTATAACAAACGATTATAGGGCTATATGTGTGCTATATATAGATATCACCAATGCCTAGCATTACCGACTGTAAGTATTTTAATTAGCTTATCGTTATCAAAAAGCAAAAATCCATGATAGTCATAAGACCACAAATCAAGTTTGCCATACTCATCAGTAATTGCTCTCGTTATGTCAGGCTTTCCCCAATACGTCTTATCTAAGACTTGATTTTGAGTCATTCCAATTTTAGCACCGACATCCCTTTTGCTAGCGTCACCAACCTTAAACACCACTTCACTTTTATCATGTGTAAGGGGCTTCTTTTTTCTAGATTCTTGCAGGTTTTTTAGATTTAATCTTGCTGTTTCATTTTTTAGTGTTGCTAATTCTTCTTTATTGGATTTTTCTTCATCATTATCGTTAATATAAATATAATGGTTATCATTAATTTCAGCATAGCCATTGCTTGCAATAAGTAAAGATATTGCTAGTAAGATAAATTTCATTTTATATTCTCATAAGTCTGTATTTCAGTAGAAAATAACGCCTATATATGCGTACTATGCTTAACATTTCGTAATAAAATATCGCTATAAGCCTTGATGATACTAGGCTTTCGATTTATCGAATAGGCAAAACCTGATTGTCTGATTGAACACTAAGGTTACATGAACTTACGTAATTTAACCCATCATAAAAGCTGATCGCTATCTCTACCACTGTTGAGCATAGCCGTGTAAGATCATATAAAAGGATAGGGTCATATTTAAAATATCTAGGACAATCTACAAGTTTTCCCTTGCTGCCTACAACATCCTAATCACCACCAAAAGAAGAAAAAGAAACCACCCTTATTTTCTTTTTTAGCCTTTTTGTCTTTAAGTTTCTGAAACTTCTTCTTTCTTTTTAAATACTCTCTGCTTCCTACTTTAGGTAACGGCTTAGTGCTCATGTTGATTCCTTATAATATTCTTTAATAAAAACTTCATTGCTCGGAGTGATAGCATCATATTTTCCAACAGTCATTACTAGTACCAATTATGCAAGTCTATCTATTAGCCTTCTCTTATCACTCGATAAACCGTTGATACATTAACCCCAACTGCATTCGCTATCTCATCTTTAGTCATATTGTTTTTACTATTTAATTCTAAGATACGTTTATTTTTTGCCGTATTAGCTGTCTTACCATTAGGCTTATAACCGCTGTTAGCTAAACCTTGTTTAATACGTTCTCTTCTTTTGTCATTATCTAACTTTGCCATAGTAGCTAACAAATCGATCAACATATTATTTACTACAGCTAGTATCTCTCCAGTCATACCATCACTGATTGTATGAGTAGTAGGTAGGTCTGCAACAACTAGCCTTAATCCCTTATCTTTGATTCTTTGCTTTAAGATAGCGAAGTTTTCTTGTGATAGTCGGCTGAGTCTGTCTACGCTTTCTACTAATAGAATATCGCCTTGATTAGCGTTATCAAGTAACTTGTTTAGTGCTGGTCTATCTAGCTTAGTTCCACTATAGTTCTCAATATACTCAACATAGCTATCATCATAACTTTTGCTAAAGCTAATCAAATCAGTCAATGCTCTTTTAGCGTCTTGATCTTTGGTACTAGCCCTCACATAGATTCTGACTGTCATAACATTACCTTATCTTTTAGACTTATATTTTAATGTTCAGCGATAATACTATCATTTAATAACTAAAAAAAGTCTAATGATAGGGTTATTATCATTTAATTATTTTATATTTTATGTATAGTCTAATGGTAGGGTACTTGAAGTGGTTCCATTATAGCGGTCTATTTTAAGTAGTCTGTTAATAGGTTTAAAGGGTGAAATAACTGGTTCCACTGGGGTATACGCTAAAATAATAATTACGTGTATTTTATATTTATCATAAAATAAATAAGAGAGAGTAAAATTGTGGATAAGAGCGGACATAACATAGCTGTAGAAGCTTCTGTAATATTTTCAGATGGGTATACGGGCTTACATGGTCGAGAAGAGTATAACGACGCTGTTGCTCACATTTACGATTTGATATTCGCATCATATACTTTGTTGAAGAATGATAGTTTTGCCCCCTCTCTTTTTTTATCAATCACAATATTTGAAGAAATTGCCAAAATAAAAGCTGGATATATGCGTGCAGCACAGCAAAAAGATTTACTAAAAGTAAAACGAGGAAAAGATCATCTCTTTAACCATGGTATGAAACATAAAATTGCAATATCACATGTTTATCTAATTGGTGACCGCATAGCTAATAGTATTGGTGCTGATAGAGCTGAGGAGATTTTCGAAGGCTATAGTTCTGGCGCATATTCATCACTAAGGGAGAAATCACTGTATTTTGCGCGGGATAATGAAAGTTTACATATTCCATCAAAATATATTGATTCTAATCTAGCTGCAGAGCATTTGTTAATAGCCGTTGAAATTTTTGTTGATGAGTTTTGGGGTATGACTACAAGTGCATCGACTATATGCGATAAGGCTAATGAATTCTATATAAAAGTGGAAACTATCCTTAAGAATATGCAATAAACCAATTAGGAGAGATTATGAACTTTATCGGCGATGAACCAAATAGTATAGAACCATTATGGCGATACTTTAAAACAGAAAGGCTAATAGATTTTTTGATCACTGGTGAGTTGTACTTTGCTTCAGCTCGTGAGTTTGATGATAAGTTTGAAGGAGCTGTAGCTATAGTATCTCCAGAATACAAAATAGATCCACGTTATGCGAAAACTGAAGGTACTGAAAAAGCTTTTGAAGAATTAAAACGTTTAATCAAAGTAAGTTGTTGGCATAGATCCTTGTACGAAAGTGATGCCATGTGGCAGTTATACGCCGATAAGTGGAAGGGTGTAGCTATACAAACCAACTTGGATAAGATAAAAAAATCCATACAACCGTTTAGATTAAACCCTAAGTACGCTGAAGAAAATCTATGTGTTGGCAATGTCAAATATATTGATCTTACCAAAGGAAAACTGAAAGTTAGTATGATAGAGCGGTTTTGGCATAAGCATACTGCTTTCGACTGGGAAAAAGAATTTCGGATAGGTATTTCTCTTCGATTGGCAGAAGAGTTTGGAGTAAATATACCTGAGCACGGTATAAAAGTTAAATTTGAAATAACCGATCTGATTGAGCGAATTCATCTTGGACCATTTCTATCGAACGCAGATATTGAGAAGGTTCGAAAAATAGCTATTGAAAAGGGTATCGGTGATCGAGTAGATATATCAAGCTTGAAAGGCACACCACGATATACATGAGTTAGATAGAACAATTCTTACGCTTAGCTAAAAGGACACTTTAAACTTTATGATTGATAATCCATATCCTGATAAATGGCAAGACCTTCAATTAGGTGTGAAGAGAATATTTCGCAATGTTGGCTTGTCGTCAGATATTGAGGTAAATATACCTACCCCACGTGGCTCTGTTAATGTTGATGTTTTCGCGATCGATGGACTGAGCTTGGACAATATCAAATATATTGTAGAATGCAAAAACTGGGGTTCATCTATACCTCAATCCGTCGTACATTCCTTTACGACTGTTATGCATGAAACTGGCGCTAATATTGGGTTTATTATTTCTAAACGCGGCCTACAATCTGGCGCAAAAGAATATACGAGAAGTACAAACATTGTTGGTTTAACTTATTTAGAGTTTCAGCAACGATATTTCGAAGCTTGGTGGACAAGATATTTCTGTCCTCGTGTAGGGGATGCTGCGGATCGTGTTTTACAGTACACTGAAGAATTTAATCGTCACCGTGATAAAGAGTACAACAAGCTTTCTCAAGAAAGTAAGGATTTATTTGATCGGTTACGTTCAGAGTATCGTGTATCTTCATTTATGTTGGCAATGTTTAATATGCCAAGTATAAGTCCTATGCTAGATACTGGTACTTTACTTAATGTACCTTCCGACCTTAAAAGTTTTAAAATAGAGGTCTTATCCAATATTACACCAGGAGTCACATGGTATGCCTCGACTTTTCGAGAGTTGTTAGATGGTGTCTTACAATATTTCCTAGATGCGGAAGAGGATTTCAACTCGATATTTGGAAGGTATATTTTTGATACAAAGCCAATTAGTGGAGTTGGAGAAGATGGACCATCTATTTAAATGTCTGTTTAAGATAAGAAGCTTTGCTTTAGGTGAACTAGCAGGCTCAAAAAAGCATCAGTACTTATTACAAAGGCTACGTTTCGATGCCTGTATAGCGCACCAATCACGAATAGAATATGTATGGTAAGTACACCATGAAGTACACTATGAATATTTCAGCTATTTAAAACGTTGATATCATTAGCCTACAGCCAAATATTCAAGTCCTCACTAGGGAACCGTATTATTAGGCTGTTTTGAACATATCTTTTTGGGCATAGTTCAGGCTCACTAAAATGATTGCATAAGACTGGTATGACAAAGAAAACAACAGATTGCTTGATGCAAAGAATTATTTTGTTTCGATTGCGGCATATTCAGAAAAGTATTTCTCGATAGGAATTAATGCTAACTTTAACCCTCGGAGGGATGAGAACGACATAACTGGATATATTACACTTCCTTTACTCATCGTACTAAAGAAGACATCCGCATCTTGGCGATCGGCGTACAGCTCAGGGTCCTTTAATCTCTTTTCTTTTCTGTTCTTTACTCTCATATTCCACTCTTTCTGATTACTTGTTATAAAAAAAACTGTATCAGTATCAACATGCTTTTTAGGCATCCCATGAGCAATAAGATGTCTAATTTCTATATTTTCATTGGAGATAAAGAGTTTCTAACATCATTAAGTAAGACTTTGAAATCCTCGTCAGACATAGATTTTAAGGCTTTAAGACCGTCAAAAGCAGTCGAAGTATTAATATCCAAAGCATTACCAGCCTCTGAAACAAGAGATCTACCATCTATAAGAGATAAACCACGTCTAAAACGCTTATTAATTTTACGTCTAAACATAAAACCCCATTATCAAATAGTACGGTATAACACTAATCGAATTATTAAAGCGATAAGAAAGCCAGTTGATAGAAAAAGCTTAGTTCATAAGAACTAATGCTAAACCTTCCCACCCACGCCTTTAAACTTCTCAACGAAAGTAGCTATTTTCTCTAGAACACTTTGCTTCTTGGTTAAGTATTGCGGATTGAGTGGACTCAGCTTAGGCAAGATAGCATTCAGCTCTGTGCCGTTTTCACTAGCATACTCACGTTTTAGCGAGGCAGTAATATAACGCTTAGCGGCATCTTCATTCAGGTTTTCAGCGGTAATCATATCTTTGACTTCACGTTGCTGCTCTAACTGAGCATAGCTAAAGAAGGCATCAATGATGCTGGATTTATCAGGGATGTTATCCAAATTGGTTTGATTAATGAAATCAACCACTAGGCTCTCTTTGGCACGGTTACCAATACTTGCGCGAATCAAACGACGTACTTCTTCCACCAAGGCCGACTTGTCTTTGGTGTTTTTATTATGCTCAAAAATCAACTCAAGGATATAATCAAGGTTGATCTCTTGTGATTTGAGCAAATCTATTTCAAAAACCACATCATCCCAATCAATCGAAGACTCTCCCTGTTGGTCAGCTGCTTTTTCACGACGAAGCCAATCACGTATGTCGTTATAGGCAGAACGGTAATCTTGTACGGTACGTTCAGCAGGCACTTTAATGGCTTGCATCGCGGCTAAGTCATCGTCGTTTAAGTAATGCTCATCCTTAAACGTCTCAATCGCCTCAGCATCGTTCACATCCAAGTCTTGCAGTGCTTTTAGCCCTGCAAATTCATCATAGTTTTGTAAGATATTCTCGACGCGCAAATACTCACCGAATAACTTAGCAAAGTCTTTTTTGTCGGACTCTTTAACAATCTCATCGGGATTAGGGAAGCGCTGTTGCAGCTCTTTGACCACTTCCAAATAACCACGGCGCGCTTTGCCTGTGGCGATATCGGTAAAGCCTTCTAAATATTCTTTATAGCTCTTCTCTAGCACCACGTTTTTAGTGTTTTTATCACCAAACAAGGTAATAGCATCAATGGTTGCCTTTTCTAAGTCTCGAAAGGTCACGATGTTGCCAAAGGTCTTAGTGGCATCATAGATACGGTTGGTACGTGAGAACGCTTGCATTAAGCCATGATAACGCAGGTTCTTATCCACGAATAGAGTGTTCAAGGTAGGCGCATCAAAACCTGTCAGGAACATACCAACGACAACCAGTAAATCCACCTCCTGATTGATAACACGCTCTGCAAGGTCACGGTAGTAGTTTTGGAAAGACTTACTATCTACGCCATAATTGGTCTTAAACATGCCGTTATAATCACTAATAGCGCTGCTTAAAAACTCTTTAGCGCTGCTGTTCATTGCCGTCGGCTCAAAGCCTTCATCGGGAATGTCCCCCAATGCGTCTTGTTCTTCGTTAGCGGCATAAGAGAAGATGGTAGCGATCTTTAATGGTTTATCGCTGTCCTTTTGCAAGTGGTTCAAGGCTTCATAATAGGCTTTAGCCGCATCAACGCTACTGACGGCAAACATGGCATTAAAGCCTTTGCCCCCTGATTTTAAGCGGTGGGTTTTTTGTCTAAAGTGCGTTAACACATACTTTGATATCTCATTGATACGATCAGGATGCAGTAACAGCTGCTTGTTCTCTGCTGCGGTAAGTTTCGTCTCGTTCTGTTCAGTTTCAATGGCGCTAAACTGTGGGCGTACATCGTTATAGTCCACTTTAAACTTCAAAACCTTTTCATCACGAATGGCATCAGTGATGACATATGAATGCAGTTCATGACCAAACACACTGGCGGTAGTCTCTGCCCCTAAAGCGTTCTCCGGAAAGATAGGCGTGCCCGTAAAACCGAACTGATAGAACTTTTTAAACTTCTTTTTCAAGTTTTTTTGTGCTTCACCGAATTGGCTACGGTGTGCTTCATCAAAGATAAACACTACTTGCTTACCATAGATGGGCAAATCGCCTTCACCTTTGATTAAGTTATTCAGCTTTTGAATGGTGGTCACGACGATTTTATTATCGTCTTTATCAAGGTTAAGTTTTAGACCTGCGGTACTGTCTGAGCCATTGACACTCTCAGGGGAGAAGCGCTGGTACTCTTTCATGGTTTGGTAATCCAGATCCTTACGATCTACCACAAAAAATACTTTATCAATAAATTCGAGCTCAGTCGCCAAACGTGCAGCTTTAAAGCTGGTTAGTGTCTTTCCTGAGCCTGTGGTATGCCATATATAGCCCCCACTCTCAAGGCTGCTCCACTTTTTGGCTTGGTAGGCGCTGTTTATCTTCCACAAAATACGCTCAGTGGCGGCAATCTGATACGGACGCATCACCAATGAGGTGTCGCTTATATCAAAGACGGTGTAATGCATCAGCACGTTCAATAAGGTGTTTTTTTGGAAGAAAGTAGCGGTAAAGTCTTTTAGGTCTTTGATTAAGGTGTTGTCTGATCTCGCCCAATTCATGGTGAAATCAAAGCTGTTTCTATTGCGCTTAGTGGTGTTGGCAAAGTAGCGTGTGTCTGTACCGTTTGATATCACAAACAGCTGTATATACTTATATAGGGAGTTATCAGAGTTAAAGCTTTCTTTGCTATAACGATGCACTTGGTTGAAGGCTTCACGAATGGCAACGCCACGTTTTTTAAGCTCGACTTGCACCAATGGCAAGCCATTCACCAAAATAGTGACGTCATAACGATTTGCCTGTGTGCCTGTTTGGGCAAACTGTTTGATCACCTGTACTTTATTGCGTGGGATGTTTTTCTTATCCAATAGCGCGATATTCTGAAGACGTCCGTCGTCAAACACAAAATCATGGATATGGTCATCATGAATCTTACGGGCTTTATCGGTACTGTTGTCGCTAGGGTTATCGAGGTAGTCCATCACAAAGCGTTGCCACTCAACGTCTGTGAACTTCATATTATTTAAGGTTTGCAGCTGCACACGTACGTTGGCCAACATGGTTTTGGGTGAGTTTAAATCAGCGACAAACTCATAGCCTTGATTGTCTAAATCCTTGAGCAACTCGCGCTCTAAATCGTCTTCGGTTTGATAGCCACCATCGGGCTGATCACACTTGGTATATTTATTGAGGACGATAAAATTGTTCGATTCCGCAATCGTGTTGGTGTGTTCAGTCATCTTATTCTTCTTCCTTCTTCCAGAATCCATACTCATTAATCAAATAATCTACCATTTGTTTTAGCTTCTCTTTATCATTTTCTTCAATTTCAGCAGTTTCTTCACCGGCATGTGCGGAATGACTAGAAATATTAACAATTCTATTTGCAAATGGATCCGGGTTCCCATCAACAGTTTTAAGAAGGAGATCAGGCCATTTCTTGTACCCAAGAAATGTTGCTGTTTTTTCTAAAATATTTCTTAAGAAATTAAAATGATATTTTCTTATTTGATCGCTTGCGATGGCATTTTTTATTTCAGAAAGTAAGTACAAATGATATGAAAAAGGAATAATATTAGACAGTTCTTCTAATTCAGCCGATCCATCACTATTTTTACTCAGGCGATAGTTCTGAAATTGGTTTTGTTTATAAATCAACTCTCTATCTTCAGCATCCGGTCTTTTATATAGCTTATTATTAAATTCATTTAGTAGAACGTTGTAGAAAAGCGGGTTGTGGGTCGTAACGATGAATTTCAGAGGCTGCGGTGCAGACTTAATCAAAAGTGCAAGATCAACTGCCAGCTCAATCAAGTGATTTTCATCTAACGAACTTACAGGATCGTCTATAAAAATGTATTCCAAAGTATTAAAAGCATCTGTGGAGCGATTCATTACATCTTCAATATCTAATTCAGAAAATACCTGCTCTAACAAGGAGTAAAATACACTCCAAATGAAGTTACTTTCCTCACCTTTTGAAATTTTAAGGTTTTTTAAGCTTTGGTTATTACCACTTTCAAGCGAAAAATCTACTTCGGAAAAATCTGGACTGAAATTTGGTGTTAATTTACTATTACTATAACGCTGAAAATTAGTTGTGATATTTCTATCTTGTCCTTGTTCCTTAAGCAACCAAAGTAACCAGTCAGTAAAAGTATTAGACTGAATTTTGAGTTTTGGTTTTACATCGAAATCTAAATCATTATCCCAATAGAACAAATCTTCCGTAAAAGCACTGTAATAGAGAATCTTAGTACGAGCAGGCTCTACTTGCTCATCATCATCTTCACTAATGGATTTGGGTACAACAAGCTCTTTAAACCTCCTTGAAAGTCGAGTTTTACCTGTACCATTAAAAGCATAAATGAGTTGAACTTTTTTATTAGATTTTTTAAGTTCTTTGGCGATTTCTTCTAATGATTTACTCATTTTATGCATCACCTTCTACTTTAGGAAAACTCAAAAGTAGCTCTCGATAATACTCATATTGCTGCTGACGCAAAACAATCTCGCCTGGTAAGCCTTCAGTGAGTGAAGTTGTTAATGCATCAAACTTATCTAGAATAGTGACAATACGTTGTTGTTCAAATAAGGAAGGAAAAGGTAAAGGCAGACGTTCAAAAGTTTCAAGATTTATATTTCTCTGGGCACTACCAGTACTTTGCGATTGTAATTCCGATTTGAATGAAGTTAAAAGATACTCGACATAGCTAGCAGTTGTTTGTTCTGGATCTGCAACAAAACCTATAATACTATCTGGAAAACATGAGTCAAAACCAAGAATAGTCGTTTCCGCAATATTTGCTGCTATGGTTATACAAAGCGTACCTTCAGGCCATAACTTGCTTTGTTCCAATCCAAACTTACTATAAGTTTGTGTGTACTCATTAATAACATGAGAAGCATTCCTAATATCTCCTGTTTGAATGAAGGGTACGTCTCCTCCATACAGTCTTGAATCGTTTCTTGGACGATGTTTTGACTTTCCGCGACCAAGCTCAAGAGCAACTTCTTTTAATGTTTTCCATTCAACTTCCTTATCATTAAATGTTAATAATTGATCACGATAGTAGAGGTATTGATGCTTACGTGCTGTAAGTTCTGCTGTAAGTTCTGCGGTAAGTTCTGTAAATACATCTAAAATCCGTACGATTTCGGCTTGGATATTGAGGGGTGGAATAGGTATAAGAAATTTTTCAAGCATTGGCTTTCTAATTGATATCGAGGTAGCTCCAACACTCTTTCCTAGAATGTATTTTTTAAAACTATCAGCCATTAGATAGTATAAAAACTTTGCATTTAGCTCATCTTGAGTTACATGAATTCTATATGCTCTCTGATGCAATGCATATTTACCTTCAACATAATGAAAAATATCACCAATTGCACCTTCGCCAGGGACAACTATTGCTATCTCATCAAACTGAAATATATCTGATTTCAAAATGTTTTTTGAACGAACATAAAAAGGATATTTTCCATTTTCGTTTTCATCCTGACGGTTTGAACGTCCTGTTCCAACCTCTGCCACTTCGCCCAACGATTTCCATTCGACTTCAATACCATCGAGTAGTTTTCCCATGTAACTCAACTTACTCATACCTCAATCTCCGCAATGATGGTATCAACATCAGCACGCAGCTGATCAATCTTGTCAACGGTATTTTTTAGCTCAGCATTGAGGGTAGTGATATCGATAACTTTACGCGTGTCTTCCGCTTCCACGTAGGCGCTGACTGACAGATTATAATCATTAGTCGCAATCACACTATTGTCGATACTAGCGGCTAAGTAATCGCTGTCTGACCTACTATCGAATAGCTGCATAATCTGTTCAATATTTGCCTCAGTAAGGACGTTGGTATTGGCCTCCGTCTTGAACAACTTACTTGCATTAATAAACTGAGTCTTACTATCCGTTTTGTGTTTGGATAGTACTAAAATATTGACCGAGATAGTTGTACCAAAGAATAGATTGGCTGGAAGAGAAATCACTGTTTCTACGTAGTTGTTGTCTATTAAATATTGGCGGATTTTTTGTTCAGCGCCACCACGATAGAAGATACCAGGGAAGCAGACAATCGCTGCACGCCCTTTACTGGACAAGTAATTCAATGCATGGAGCACAAACGCAAAATCGGCTTTAGACTTGGGTGCTAATACGCCAGCAGGCGCAAAACGTTCATCATTAATCAGGGTTGGGTCGTCGCTGCCTATCCATTTCACTGAATAAGGAGGGTTTGAGACAATGGCATCAAAAGGTTTATCGTCACCAAAATGTGGATTTAACAACGTATTGCCCAGCACGATATTAAACTTGTCGTAGTTGATGTTATGTAAAAACATATTCATACGCGCAAGGTTATAGGTGGTGTGGTTGATCTCCTGACCAAAAAAGCCTTCTTCGATGATATGGTTATCAAAATGCTTCTTAGCTTGCAGTAACAGTGAGCCTGACCCTGCCGCTGGATCATAAATCTTATTGACGGTTTCCTGCTTATGCATAGCAATTTGTGCAATCAGCCTAGAGACGCTTTGTGGGGTAAAGAACTCGCCCCCTGACTTACCAGCATTAGCGGCATAGTTAGAGATCAGATACTCATAGGCATCACCAAATAGATCGATTTGGTTATCAGCGAACTGATCTAGTTTAAGACCAGCCACACCTTTAAGCACCGCTGATAAGCGCGTGTTCTTATCGGCAACTGTATTACCTAAACGGTTACTGGTCGTATCAAAGTCAGCAAACAAGCCTTTTATATCCGGTTCGGATGGATAGCCATTGGCTGAGCCTTCAATCGCTTTAAATATAGCCGCTAGATCAGTATTGAGATTCTCGTTTCTATGCGCACCTGCGGCAATACTAGCAAACAGTTGGCTTGGATAAATGAAGTAGCCTTTAGTCTTAATGGCGTCATCTTTAATATCATCAGTAATCACATTGTCAGGAAGCGCGGCATAATTGACGCTATCATCACCGCCTTCAATATAAGTGGCAAAGTTCTCACTGATAAAACGATAAAACAAAGTACCTAATACATATTGCTTAAAGTCCCAGCCATCTACTGAACCACGAACCTCATTTGCAATTTGCCAAATTTGGCGGTGTAGTTCGGCACGTTGTTGGGTACTTGTCATAATAAAATCCTATAAAAATAAAAGAGAGGCAGGTTAAAAGGTTTATTGGAATAATATTTTATTTATCGTTCAATCATTTTTTCATCGATCATCTCAGTCAGTAACTGAGTCACTGTCTTACGACTATCAAGCGCATATTTTTTAGTGCAATGTACTTTTATTCGTCAATATTGAAGTTCACACGTACCGTTTTTTTTGGTGTATTAGTAACATCTGACAGAGCTAGATTAACACACCAAGTGCAACGCTAGATTCTATTATAGAACACCTGATTAGGCGTTTTGAACGCCAATCGTTTTCTTGGTCTGTCGTTCAACTGATTTTCAATAGCCTGTACTTGCTCATCAGAGACTTGTCTAAAGTCACAGCCTTTAGGCAGGTACTCCCTAATCAAGCCATTAGTATTCTCGTTTGTTCCTCTTTGCCATGAAGCAAAGGTGTCAGCGAAGTAGAACATGCTGCAAAGCCTCTCTTTGATCTTTATATGCTCAGCAAACTCTTTGCCATTGTCAGAGGTAATAGTCATAACGTTACGCCTGATGGGTGTCAATAACGTTATTATCGCATCAGCTACTAAATCCGCACTCTTTTTAGTCACTCGTTGCATTCTAAGCAACCCTGTTCTGCGTTCTACTATAGTCACAATGGCTTGCTTATGGTGTTGCCCAATAATAGTGTCTGCTTCTGAGTCGCCAATACGTGACCTGTCCTCTACTACAGAGGGACGCTTATGGATTGAGACTCTGTCATTGATGCGCCCGCGAGTCTCGCTTGTGAGCCTTTGTCGATAAGGCTTGGCTTTGCGCCTAAGATACTGCCATAAGGTGCCACCTTGTTTCTTATCGCTCCATAGATAGCGGTAGATACTGGTATGGCTGATACCACCGTGAACGCCTGCAATCTGTTCAGGACTCCAACGCTCTTTGAGTTTGGCTTTGACCCAGTCCCAAACGTCTATAGCAATTGTGAGGGCATTGTTTGCCCGACGTGCTGAGGCTTGTTTGTCTGCAAACTGTGGACGGTAACCACGCTGACTTTCATTGCGACTAAGCTCTCTTGATATAGTGCTTGGGCTTCTGTTTAGTTGGTCTGCTATAAATTTAATACTCTGTTTTGCCCCTTTAAGGGCAGAAATCTGATATCGTTCACTAAGGCTTAGTTGTGTATAGTTCATGGTTGCAATCTCACTTTGGCAGTGGATAAAGACTGTGATGCTATCGCATCTAGGTCTTTTTTTCACTTACTGATTGAAATTGCACTTCATTTGTTAATCTAAGAATTTATATATCTATATTAGGACTTACGCAACCATCAACCCAGGCGAGCGCAACTGCTCGCAGAGGTAGTTATCAAGTAAGCCATGTTTTAACTGATATACCGTTTTCTTTGTTTGCTTAGCAATACGGGTCAAGCATATCCAAACCAATATAGAACAACAAATATGATTGCGTTGAATACGTGCTTTGCGACACTGATTAGACTCTATGCCTGTTAACTGTTTAATCTCTCTATGAAACTGCTCAATCTTCCAGCGTATGGCGCACACCTGTTGTACATCATCACGATTCGTTTGAGTGGTATCGTTGGTCACGACCCAATCCGTGCGGTGAGTACTCACCACGACCCGAAACAGTTGCACTTTATAATCTTTAGGAAATTTGTTAATTTTAATCAGCTTGCCATTTGCTTGTTCTTGTTCTGCCCATTCAAGATGGCTTACTGCGGTATAAGCTCGCTGTCCTTGTGAATCATCAACCAAACGGTTGCTCTTAAGTGGACAGTAAAAGATTTTATCTAGACTATCGATGGTCAGCATGATGTCTTTGGTGGCATACCAGCTGTCCATAAGCACGGTTTTAAATAAAAGCTGCTTGTACTCAATACTGTGCTGTAGCATGTCCTTTAAATGGTCAAGCTTACTTTTACCATCAATCGCTTTGTCATAAATACGGTAATCAATAACCCAATACTGCTGGGTGTGCGGATTAACGTAGATGCAGTTCACAAGGCCAATACCTTTAATCAAGCGCTTGGCGTTACCACTATACTGGCGATTGACCAGTTCTATCTTGTGACTGTGGTCTTTGTCCAATACAGTATCATCAAAGATGAGGTAACCGTCAGGATGAGCGATAAGGTCTTGTTTGACTTGCTCCCAGACTAGACGGGGTTTGAGCTTATCGCCTTTCAAATAGCGATTGATACGGTCATGACTGATATTCTCAGGATGATGATCAGCATAATTAGTAATGGTGTAGTTTATTTGACTCACCATGAGATATTGGCAATAATCTAGTCGGGTTACTTTGGGCTTTTTCATGACTTTATGCTACTACGTTATTCTTGAGGTTAGCAATACCTATCGGGTTTTGCGTAAGTCCTATATATCTATATCTATATCAAAGTATAACGGTATACGCGAAATAACTTGAGTTGACTAAATAATTAGCTGGTAAAGTCATTTAAAATAGTTATATTATGAGTGTGTACTTGTACACTACTAGCAATAAAAAAGGAATTTATTGACCTTCTAAAGCTTGATGGATGAGTTTTTTTGTCATAGCTTTAAGTAACTACAATCAACCATGGATGGTGAAAGTTATGACTATAAAAGTTCTAAATCGATGTACGCCAACATTGACCTTACTGACGATGGCAATGTTGCTGTGACTATCCGGTTGTTCGGATAGTAATAATAATGTCTTCGACAGTGACGATAACATCACACCTGATACTGAATATGCAGCAGATATTCAGTGCACTAAATTTGGCATACCACATATTACAGCTAGGAATTATAAAGGCTTGGGCTACGGTGTGGGCTATGTTTTTGCTGAAGACAACATCTGCTCACTAGCGCGTGAGCCGGTACTAAAAGTGGTATATTGTACGGCAATCCGCATGAGCCATGGAATGGGGTACAGCGTTTTTACGAGTTCCACTTAACCCTGCCAGGCGAGCTCGATGTGATGGGTGCCGCCCAACAAGGTCAACCCTTCCCCAATATTGGCTTTAACAAAGACGTTGCTTGGAGCCATACCGTATCGACTGCCAAGCGCTTTACGCTTTATCAGCTCAGTCTAGTACCTGGCGATCCAATGAAATACAACTATATAAACAGTGCTGGCGTAGAAGAGAAGCGTAAAATCGAAACTGTTCCTGTCACTATTCAGCTACCGAACAATGAAACGATGGTTCGAAATATTTATGTCTCACAATATGGACCGATGATAAACGTAAACGCCATTAATGGTCGCTTACCAGCTTGGGGCACTAGTAATCTAGCCTTTACTATCCGTGATGCTGCCTCTGAGAATCCACGCGCACTCAATCAATGGCGTAGTATGAATAAAGCCACGAGCGTTGAGGATTTGGTAGATAGAATGCAAGATATAGTTGGTCTGGGCTTTGTCAATACTATCGCTACCGATCGTTATGGTAAGGCACTCTATGCCGATATCTCAACCGTGCCTCATGTCACCAAACAGCAGCTAGAAGCTTGTAGTAGTGCTGCATCTGGACCTGTTCTTGGTGCTTTGATTGCGTCAGACTTACCAGCACTAAACGGTAGTATCGCTGCCTGTGAATGGGGCAACGACGCCGACTCGCCACAAGCAGGTATCTTTGGACGCTCAAACTTACCGTTCTTAATTCGTGATGATTATGTTGCCAACTCTAATGACAGTTATTGGCTGAGCAACCTAGAGGAGCCATTGACTGATTTCTCACCGCTACTACGTCGCCGTTTGACACCGTTTCTTGGTGCCAATCCTGTCGACGGTGTCCCATTACTGATGCGTTCACGTATGGGACTGACCCAAATAGCGGATCGATTGAGCAATAAGGACAACCTTGGCGGTAATATATTTAACTTAGACAACATGCAAGAGGTGGTCTATGGTAACCGCAGTTATGTTGCTGAGTTAATACTTGACGATGTATTGACAGATTGTAGAGCCAATTCTACGCTGCCATTAACCAGTGGTGCTACTATAGATGCTACTCAAGCCTGTAATATCTTAAGCAACTGGGATCGTCGTAACAATCTTGATAGCAAAGGCGCTCATGTTTTTAGGGAGTTTTGGCGTAACGTTGATTTTACTGAAACTACAGATAATGCCTTTAGCGTTAAGTTCGATATCAATGATCCAGTAAATACACCTCGCGGTCTCATCATTAATGATAGTACGCGCAAAGCTCTAGGCGATTCGATTGCTTATTTTAATAGTAAAAAAATTGCACTTGATGCACCGTTGAGTAGTCTTCAATACGTCATCGATGCGGGTATGAATAATGACAAAATACCTATGCATGGTGGACTTGGCCGCGAAGGTATCTTTAACGTCGCACAAGGTCCAGATCTCAATGAAGATGGCACTTATAGACCTATCAATGGTGGTCCCACTTATATGCAGTCAGTCACTTTTGATAACAAAGGACCTGTAGTTGAAGCTCTGTTAGCCTACTCGCAGTCCGCGGATACTACTCGACCTTATCACCGTGACCAAACGCGCCGATACTCGGATAAAGAATGGATTCGCCTGCCCTTTAGCGCTGGCGAAATTTCTAAGCAAGCCGTTGGTAATAAGATTCAACTAAGAGAAAAATTTCGCCCTGACTAAAGATTTGGAGTAACTGCACAAGCGATCTTAAGTTTATCTTAGGGTCGCTTTTTTATACACAATAGCTTTTACAAGCTTGCATGTCCACTCTAAGAGAACTTATTGACCACCCCACTATAGATAAGGATTTGTTATACTAAAGATTATCTATTGAGCCACAAATATTGCTAAAAGTATCGTTAGCAAACCAGCTAAAAGTTGTTATTAAATAGTTATCAACTTGATGGGTAGCCATAGCGCTCATATAAGGAAAACCGTATGTCAGAATCTAACCCTATCCCACAGCAACCTTATAATAATTCAAACGAGCAACCGACCACTGCCCGTCCTGTTGCTACAGTAAACAACCCTTATGCCAGTCTGCGTGGTACTAGCGGCAGTAAGCAACTGCCAACGTTCGATGGTGCGATTGTTAATAAGTACAATCGTTCAGGGCCGCGCTATACCTCCTACCCGACCGCTTTAGAATTTTTGCCGATAGCTGACGGTCTGGAGACCAAAATTTTGCAGAATCGGGAAGCGTACGCGCCACTATCTTTATATTTTCACATTCCGTTTTGCCGGCATCTTTGCTATTACTGCGCCTGTAATAAAATTATCACTAAAAAAAATAGCGACTCAGGCGATTATCTACAATATCTTATCGCTGAGATTAAGCACAAACGCGGCCTATTATCCATACCAAAAGACAGCACCAAACCCCTAGTCAAGCAGCTACATTTAGGCGGTGGTACGCCAACATTCTTGCGGGATGAAGAGCTGGTGCAGCTTTGGGAGTTTTTACAGACGCAATTTGAATTTTTGCCAGAAGACGAAGGCGATTATTCTATTGAAATCGACCCACGCGAGCTTGGCGACGAGACCCTACAGACTCTGCGCAATCTGGGTTTCAACCGTATTAGTTTGGGCGTACAAGATTTAGATGAAGCGGTACAGATTGCCGTCAACCGAGTACATTCAGCAGAAATGATTGCCAATATCTTAAATGAGGCCCGCGATTTAGGCTTTCATTCTATTAACATTGACCTAATTTATGGCTTACCACATCAGACCCCAGCTACTTTAGATAAAACCGTACGCCGTATCATTGAGATGTCACCGGATCGCTTATCGGTATTTAACTACGCGCATCTACCCGAGCGCTTTAAAGCCCAACGCCAAATTAAAGATGAAGATTTACCAGATCCAGCAGTGAAGCTTGCTATGTTAGGCAATACCATCAATACTTTAACCGAAGCTGGCTATCAATATATCGGTATTGATCACTTCGCCAAACCTGATGATGAGCTGGCAGTGGCACAGCGTGAAGGTAAATTACATCGTAACTTTCAAGGTTATACCATCATGGGTGACTGCGATTTATTAGGGTTTGGGGTCTCAGCAATCAGCCAAATTACCAACACTAATAGCAGCTATATTTTGCAGAATGACACTGATTTGCAAGTCTATCAGGACAATATTAATGCTTTGCATAATAATCCTACTGTCATGCCAGCGGTAAAAGTTATAAAAACTTCTATTAAAGACCGCTTACGTGAATATGTAATCATGAATTTATTGTGTCATGATTATATTGATTTTAAAGACGTCAATCAAAAATTCGGTATCGATGCCGTTACTTACTTTATTAATGAAATTCAACAGCTGGGTGAGATGCAAAAAGATAAGCTGGTTGATATGGATATAGCTGGTATTCGCATTTTACCCAAAGGTCGCCTACTAGGGCGTAACGTGGCAATGGTATTCGATGAGTATCTTGAGAAGAAACACAAAAATCGATTTTCTAAAGTTATTTAGTCCAAATCCACTAGCAATAAAATAGGCGGTTAGTAATATACTAACCGCCTATTTTTATAGACTTACTTTGATGTATTGAGCTCATATAACCAGCTTAAAGCAGCGGCTACTACGCTTTTAATTTATCGCCTACCATCCCTTTAACCGTACTTAAGATATCAGCGGGGATGACCACCATTTTCGAGTTATCAGACTCAGCCAAATCTTTAATCGCTTTGATATATTGCTCACCGAGTAAGTAGATGATCGGCATGTCCTCTTCTCCTACCGCACTGGTAATGAGGCGTATTGACTCCTCTGATCCTTTAGCCAGTACTACTTGCGCTTCAGCATCGCGGCGTGAGGCTTCTAGGCGACCATCAGCCTCTAAGATAGCTGCCTGCTTTTGACCATCGGCACGAGTAACCGTAGCACGGCGCTGACGTTCAGCGGCAGCCTGCTCTTCCATCGCCATTTGCATGGTCGATGACGGATTAATATCTTGAATCTCAACGGTCTTTAGGGTGATACCCCAGTCAGAGATATCTTCTGAGATAGCGTGTTTGAGCTTGGTTTTAATTTCATCACGGCTAGACAAAGCACTATCGAGATCCATCTCACCAATGATTGAGCGTAAAGAGGTTTGTACTAGATTGAGAATGCCGTATTCATAGTCTTCGATACCATAAACCGCTTTATCAGGACGAACAATATTAATATAGGCAACTGCGTTAGCAATAATGACTACGTTATCGCGAGTAATGACTTCTTGCGATGGAATGTCCAACACAATATCTTTAGTAGTAACTTTATAAGCAACTTTATCAAGAAAAGGAATAATAAGACTAAACCCTGGCTCTAAAGTTTGCTCATATTTACCAAGACGCTGAACAATCCATTTATAGCCTTGCGGGACAATACACACGCCTTTAAAAACGGTGAAGACCACTAAGGCGGCTAATACCAACATAACGATACTAACGCTATTCATGCTGTTAATAATGCTGTTCATGACGCTCTCCCTAATCCATTACTATATACGCTGCAGTAGTGTGGTGTTTGTTGTATATCTATTATTCTAGAATGCGGTAATTCTTTGTTATGTTGAACAAGAGCCTTTATAGCTTAGTTGTCAGTAAATTTTTTCTTGAGACGAGCCCTATCAAGACCCGTTTTATTCAGACTCAGTTTACTATGCTTAATTTCATGATAATCAACGTCGTTGATTTTAAGTCTATCAATCGAAGGACGGTTAGCAATGATAGGCGCTGCAATTGGTTTAGTAAGCGCTACAATAAGCTCATTACCGCTGATATCAGTCACTACGACCCGATCACCCACTTCGACCGCCTCATCACGCGTACGGCAAGACCATTCATCTGCTCCCACTATCGGTACATTAAAGCGTACGAGTCCAAGCTTATCCGGTTGCGGTTTAACTACAATCATACCAGTTTCGCCGATTATCACACTGCCACCCAATCCAGCTTTTGTACGGTCTATTGATAATGGCTTAATATATTTAACCCAAGCAAACATAAATAGCACGGATAAAGCCAACCAAATAATTACTTGTATTACTAAAGAAATAGGCAACAACCAGGATAAAGCAGCAACAATGATGGCAGCAGCACCAAACCAAAGGCTTGCAAAGGTAGGGATAAATATCTCAACAATCATTAGTAAAAAGCCTAATACTAGCCAGTGCCAGGGTTCAATCATCCAAATAGTCTCAATCATCACCATACCCTCCTTTGCAGTTCTATCTGTTAATATAGCACATTTTGGACCTTAATAATGTCTTAAAAATCAATACGGTATTATCATTTATAGCTAAAGACTACTTAGTTTATAAAGACAGATTTTTTAAGCACAATTAGGCACAAAAAAAACGACCACATTGAGTGATCGTTTTTTTGTTTCTACTGAGTATTTAATATCATTAGGAAGCTAATATTATTAAACTATATAGCAATTATAGGAAATATATTATTATATTTATTAAGCTATATTTTTATAGTGCCATTTACCCATTTTACTTAGCTGACATGTAGTCAAATAAGTAATTTTAGAATTTTAGATGAGCACCAACTGTCATAAGATCTGCATCACTACCTAACATGTCATACTCAGCTTCAACACTGAAGTCAGGATTGACTGAATAACCTACACCTATACCACCGGCAAGGCTGGTATCATCTTCTGAAAAGGGAACTCGATTACCACCAACTGTATAATCACCTTCTACTTCAGTTTTGGCAATACCCAGTTTACCTTTGGCATATAGTGCGGTATTTGGGAAGGCGTAGCGGTAGGTACCATAGGCACCATAAGTCTTCGCATCGATATCGCCGTTATAGTAGTCAGCGTCATCGGAACCGACATACTCGACTTCCATACCGAAATTAGGATCGAAGTTATAACCACCGTAAACACCATAAGCCGTTGGATCATCAGCATTATTAACATCTAGGTCAAACTGACCAACTTTTACACCAACGTATGGCTGACCAGTGTAGCCGTTACCATAAGAGACGGCCGCTTGCGCACTGACACTTAACAAAGAACCAGCTGCTAGTGCGAGTAAAGTTTTTTGTAGAATTTTCATCGTCATCTCCTTAAAATCAATTTTGACAAACAAGTTATTTATTTATTTACACAGGCTGTTATAGCCATATCGCCTTGTCTGCTAACGATGTATACATAGTAACAAACTATTTCGTAAGCTCTGTCAGTGTTTAATAGTATAAGAGTTAACTTTTGCAAGTATTTCTCATTACTAAGGTTACAAAGGCTTAGATATGAAACTTTTTGTTACAAATGCTAGATTCGTGTAATACTCTCTATCTATTTAGAGATATTTTAACGGCTATCAAGTTTGAATATAGAAAAAACATCAAAGGACAACCGCAAATGGCCAACCCTATCACCACTCGTTTACAAGAATCGCTTGATTCTCTCAAAGTCTCTCAGCAATACCGCCAGTTGCCTAACCTTGACCATCAAGGCCTTTATGTTACTTATAAAGAAAAAAAACTACTGAACGTTGCCAGTAACGATTATCTGGGACTAGGAGGCGATAGTGAATTGCAACTGGCATTTTTAACTCAGATACAACAGCAGTCAATACCTAAAATGAGTGCCACTTCCTCGCGGCTATTGACGGGCAACGACAAACAGTTGCAAGCACTTGAGAGCGAGTTGCAACTGTGGTATCAGGCAGCAGTAGGCAAACTCAGAGTTAACTTACCTCCAAAATCTGCTTTAGTAGTAAACAGTGGCTATCATGCCAATATTGGTATCTTGCCTGCATTAACTGCTTTGCCCGTCAAAACGCTTATCTTAGCGGATAAGTTAGTGCATGCCAGTATCATCGATGGGATACGTCTCAGCCAAAGCAAGCTGTGCACTTATCAGCGCTATCGACACAATAATTATCAGCACTTGGCGCTTATGATTGAGCAAGCTGAGGCTACCGTTGAACGGATTATTATCGTTACCGAAAGCATCTTTAGCATGGATGGTGACCGCGCCGACTTACATAAATTGGTACAACTAAAAGCTGCAGACAGTCGCATTGAGCTGTATGTGGACGAGGCGCATGCCGTTGGGGTGTTAGGCAATCAAGGTTTGGGATTGGCAGAAGAAACCCAAACGCTAGCGGATATCGATTACTTGGTCGGCACTTTTGGTAAGGCTTTTGCCTCAGTCGGTGCTTATATTCTTTGTGATGACGTGGTCAAACAGTGGCTGATTAATCACATGCGCCCGCTTATCTTTAGTACCGCGTTACCACCGATCAATCACGCATGGACGCGCTTTATTCTAGCGAAAATGCCACAGTTAAATAATCAACGCGAGCATTTATCTACGCTGACCTTACAGCTTAGACAAGCGATTGATCCACAATACAGGGTATCGTCAACGATACCCGAAACAACATCACAAATGACATATAATTCGCCAATTGTGCCCTATATATTAGGTGATAACGCCAGTGCTATTGCTAAAGCACAACAGCTGCAAGATGCTGGGTTTTATGCCTTGCCCATTAGACCGCCCACTGTTCCTGCGAACACCGCTCGTATTCGATTGGTGATGAATGCCGCGCTGACCACCCAAGACTGCGAGCGGCTAATACAACAGTTATAACTCAACCGCTATAATAGCTACTTCCGTCATATTATTAAGCAACAATAGGCTTACTGGGATTCAATAAACCTATGGAAAATCATTCTGCACCGTACGATCTCAGTATTAGAAAGCAGACCATCGCTCATCATTTTGCCCGTGCTAACAATTATGAAAGGCACGCCGATGTTCAGCAGCAAGTCTGTCAGCTTTTATTAGCCAGTATTGCCCAAGATAGCCAAGAAAGCGTGCTAGAGATTGGCGCGGGTACGGGGCAGATGACCCGCTTACTAGCGGCCCACCTAAAGAGCAAACGCTGGCTCATTAATGAGCTAGCCGCTCAGCAAACAGCGACTTTACAGTTACTATTACCAGTAGCAGAAATAACCATTGGCGATGCTGAGACCATGGATTTAGGGGATACACACAGCTTGATTATTAGTGCCAATGCGGTGCAGTGGTTTGATGAGCCATTGAGCTTCATTCAGCAATCGTATGCGCGCCTCCAATCTGGCGGGCAGCTACTATTTAATACTTTTACTGCCAATAACTTTTTACAAATTAAAGCGCTAACAGAACAAGGGTTAGCGTATCCCTCTATCGAAGCATGGCAACTGGCATTAAAGCACGCTGGCTTTGAGAAAGTTCAGTTATCGACCCATCGTTTCGATTTGCCATTTGCACGTCCCTACGATGTGCTTAAACACATGAAGCTGACTGGGGTCTCTACCAACCAAACTCAGACAGCTATTGAAACGCAGGACCAATCTACACACAAATCAGTGAGTAAACCTTTTTTTTGGACGAAAACTCGTTTACAACAGTTTGAGACTGCCTATTGGCAGCAATTTGCAGCGCAAGATGCCAATGGTCAGCCCTGTGTCAATCTGACTTATGAAGTGCTTATGGTCAGTGCTTTTAAGTCATAAAACTATCGCTTTCCGATCTAACGTTTTTAGTTACCGTAAGCGCCTTTATCTTAGCCATAAAAAAACGCACCTCGAAAGGTGCGCTTTTTATTCTTAACTATTACCAGCTTTTAGAAACTAAGTTTTTAGAGACTAAGTTTTTAAGAAATTGCTTTTAAGAAATTGTTAAAAAAAAACTACTTCTTCTTCTCTTCTTCGTCTACTTCAGTGAACTCAGCATCAACCACGTCATCATCAGCTTGGCTGCTATCAGCGGCTGCATCCTCGCCGTCTTGGAACTGGCTTGGATCCATACCTTCAGCACCAGCGCTCGCATCACCATAAATCTTTTGGCTAACGGGCAAGAAGGCGTTGTCTAATGCTTCAAGTTTGGCTTTGATATCGTCATGATCGTCTTCTTTCGCCGCCATTTCAAGCTCAGAGATAGCGGTTTCTACTGATGATTTTTCGTCATCAGACACTTTATCCTCCGCATCTTTTAGCGCTTTTTGTACGGCATGAATACGACCATCCGCTTCGTTACGTACTTGCGCAAGCTCTGCGAATTTTTCATCTTCAGCAGCGTTGGCTTCAGCGTCTTGTACCATTTGTTCGACTTCTTCATCCGACAAGCCAGAATCCGCTTTAATCTGGATACTTTGTGCTTTACCAGTACCTTTATCAGTCGCTGAGATGTTCATGATACCGTCAGCGTTAATGTCAAAGGTTACTTCGATTTGCGGTAGGCCACGTGGTGCTGGTGGAATGTCAGTTAAGTCAAAACGGCCAAGCTGTTTATTTTGGTTCGCGATTTTACGCTCACCTTGATAGACCTGAATGGTCACTGCTGGCTGGTTGTCTTCAGCGGTTGAGAAAACCTGTGATTTCTTAGTAGGAATCATCGTGTTTTTCTCAATAACTGGCGTCATCACACCACCCATGGTTTCGATACCAAGGGTCAACGGCGTCACATCAAGAAGCAATACGTCCGTTTTGTCGCCAGACAATACCGCGCCTTGAATCGCTGCACCAGCTGCCACGGCTTCGTCAGGGTTCACGTCTTTACGTGGCTCTTGACCGAAGAACTCTTGTACTTTTTGTTGTACTAGTGGCATACGAGTCTGGCCACCGACTAAGATAACATCATCAATTTCACTGGTTTTTAAACCCGCGTCATCAATAGCAATCTTACAAGGGCCCATGGTACGCTCAACTAGCGCTTCAGTTAGGCTTTCTAATTTTGAGCGGCTAATCGTTACTACCAAATGCTTAGGACCATTGCTGTCAGCGGTAATGTATGGCAAGTTAACTTCAGTGCTTTGGGCACTTGATAACTCAATTTTAGCTTTTTCTGCGGCTTCTTTGAGACGCTGCATCGCTAGAGAGTCCCCTTTCAGATTGACGTCTTGGTCTTTTTTGAATTCACTAACCAAGTAATCAATTAAGGCTGAGTCAAAATCTTCGCCGCCAAGGAAAGTATCACCGTTGGTTGCCAATACTTCAAACTGCTGCTCGCCATCAACATCAGCGATTTCGATGATTGATACGTCAAAAGTACCACCACCCAAGTCATAGACAGCAATCGTACGATCGCCTTCTCTTTTATCCATACCGTAGGCAAGAGCAGCGGCAGTTGGTTCGTTGATAATACGCTTTACATCCAGACCGGCAATTTTACCCGCATCTTTAGTCGCTTGACGCTGTGAGTCATTAAAGTAAGCAGGAACGGTAACCACTGCTTCAGTAACGGCTTCGCCAAGATAGTCTTCAGCGGTTTTTTTCATTTTTTTCAAGATTTCAGCAGAAACCTGAGGTGGTGCTAATTTTTTATCGTTAATCTCGACCCAGGCATCACCATTGTCAGCTTTGACAATTTTATAAGGCACCATGCCGATATCTTTTTGCACGACTTTGTCATCAAAACGACGACCAATCAGACGCTTAATCGCAAACAAGGTTTTGTTCGGGTTAGTCACGGCTTGACGCTTGGCTGATTGACCAACAAGGATCTCATCATCTTTATAAGCGACAATTGATGGTGTGGTACGTGTGCCTTCAGCGTTTTCAATGATTTTGACTTTATCGCCTTCCATCACTGCCACACATGAGTTGGTTGTACCCAAATCGATACCTATTACTTTACCCATAATTAATTACTCCAATATGTTCTAAGTTGCTGTTTATATAAATTACTTTAAAAATACTTTACTTAAGTTACTGCTTATGTTGTTTGCTAGCGTTACTTATTCAACCCAATTAGACATAAAACTAGATTATCGCTATTGGATTAACCGTAATAAGCTAGGCTTATCAGACCATAACTGGTCACTTGTTGCTTTATATCGGTTTGCGTCGGTGTTTTTTCAAGTCATTGGCAGCGCAAATATTTTCTTTTGTGTGAATTTTTGTGAATATCCTTACTTTTAGTAGGGGCTAAACGTAATAAGCAGTCTGCTGCTTATAATACTACTGACCGACACGTACCATAGCAGGACGCAATAGGCGACCATTTAAGCTATAGCCTTTTTGCAAGACTGTACCAACGGTATCCGCTTCAGCGTCTGGGTCGATGCCCACCGCCTCATGAAAGTCTGCGTCGAACTTCTCGCCTTGTGGATCAACCGCTTCTACGCCGTTTTTATTGAGTACGCTCAGCAGTGCCTTATGAGTGAGTGTCACGCCTTCGGCAACGGGATCATTCGCATCTGCATTCTCAACTGCACGCTCTAGGTTATCCACCACTTCTAGCAGCTCTCTGGCGAATTTTTGCAAGGCGAATTTTTTGCTTTTATCCGCTTCTTGTTCCATGCGTTTTTGCGCATTATAAGCTTCGGCATTGGCGCGTGCCGTTCCTTCTTTGGCTTGCTTGACTTCGCCTTCTAGTTCAGCGATACGGGCTGCAAAGGCATCGAGGTCAATTTCGTTTTCGATGGTTTTATTCGCACCTGAGTTGGCTTGTGGATCAAATTCTTCCAAGGTTTCTTCTAAAATGCTCTCTTCACGGTCGATGTTGCTTTGCGCTGCGTTTGGGTCTTGGGTGTCAAACTGATGGTTGGGGCCTTGCTCGCTCATGATAACTCCTTATGTTTTTTAATGATTTTAATGATTTTAATGATAATAATTCTTTAATTTAAAGTCGGACGTAGTATATATTTATTGGCCGTTAAAGCATTTTTGCAAATGGGTTGCTGCTAGTCCACTCATGTTTTATGGTGATATCTTATGCTTATGTCTTATAAAGAGGACTCGATAGCTGCTTGATAAAGGTGATGAGGGTAAATTTCAAGCCTAATACGATGAATTTTTTACTTTGGATAAAATAGTTATTCTATTTAAAGTATAAGTAGCACTGTATCGTTTTTAAATTGAATCGACTATAGCTTGGTATTTTGGTTATGGTTTTGCCGTCAAGCCGCGCTTAACTTTGTAGTAAATGATTTATAATGAATAAACAATGACTAAATGGTGGTTAACTTTTACTCTAGTACTCATTACCGATTTGCTAAATCAAATAAGGACTGCTTTATCAAAACCTGTGCTAAAACAGATTAGGTTTTGATAAAACATTAACTAACAAGGAATGTTATGCCTATTTTACCACTACCATCGCTCAATATCTTAGTGACAAAAACAGTTAAGACTGTCAAAACTAAGACACCTGCAACTACCTATCAGCAGCATGCCATGCACTATATATTGAAGGGATTGGGTAAGCTACCGACACCAGCGCTTGAACGTCTTAACTACCATCTAAAAGCATCAACTGCTGAACAATATCCTCATGCCGATGCCCATTTACGCCTGATACTGGCTAT